>CAZJHG010000044.1:0-11846 GCA_964545885.1 uncultured Muribaculaceae bacterium
TACATCGAAGATACCTCTTGAAGATATCGAAAAAGCAATGAAAGAACAACAAAAAGAAGAGATACCTGAAAAAAAAGTGGTTTCTCCTTATACAAATTCAACAAAGAAAACTAATAATGTCCTTGTAGTGGCATTACTTGCTCTTTTAGCGGTTTTAGTTATACTGGTTGTGATTTGGTCGGTAAGACAGATTACAGTTGATAATATGACAACAAATATGGTTAATTATGTAAATAGTAAGTAGTAGGTGTTTTTTATGGAAAAGAAAGAAAAAAAAGAAAAGAAAAAGGGTATGAATTTACCTAATAAAATAACTTGTGTTAGATTGGTTATATCATTATTAGTATTAGTTATTTTATGTATGCCTTGGAGTTCATTTGGAGTTGAATTTCCTAAGTATTCTGTTTATGGTGTAGAAATTACTGATTTAAAGTATATTATATGTGGTGTACTATTTATGATTGGATCGATTACTGATTTTTTAGATGGTTATATTGCTAGAAAATATAATATGGTAACAGATTTTGGTAAAGTAATGGATGCTATTGCTGATAAAGTATTAGTAAATGGTGTTTTAATTATTTTAGCTCATGATGGAATGTTGCCTTTGGTTGTACCAGTAATTATTATTACTAGAGATATAGTAGTTGATTCTATTAAGATGGCTTCTGGTAATAAAGGTAAAGTTGTGGCTGCTAGTTGGCCTGGTAAAATTAAGACAATTTGTATGATGATAGGTGTTACTTTAACATTCTTCTATAATATACCATTTGCATTTATTGGTAATGGAATTGCTATCGATAAACTATTTGTATTTGTAGCAGTTATAATGAGTATATATTCAGCATGTCAATATTATTGGGCAAATAAAGATTTTATATTCTCAGAAATGTAGAAATTAAGAATTTAAACTTGTTTATTGGTTTAAATTCTTTTTTTATGTTTGAAATTCGCAACAAAAACAAATGTTCGAAAAAAGTGTTGACAATTATATTAAATGTATTATAAAATTAAGATGTCATTAAAAGATGTGGGAGGATAAGAACAAAATGAAAACAGATAAAGAAAAAGATAAAGCATTAGAACAAGTATTAGCTGATATTGAAAAACAATTTGGTAAAGGTTCAGTTATGAGATTAGGTTCAGATGCTCATTTAAACATTGAAACAACATCATCAGGGTCAATTGCACTTGATATTGCATTAGGTGCTGGAGGTTACCCAAAAGGAAGAATTATTGAAATTTATGGACCAGAATCTTCTGGTAAAACAACATTTGCATTACATGCGATAGCAGAAATTCAAAAAGCTGGGGGTAGAGCGGCTTTTATTGATGCTGAACATGCTTTGGACCCTGTGTATGCAAAAAATTTAGGTGTTGATTTGGATCAATTATTATTATCACAACCTGATACTGGAGAACAAGCTTTAGATATATGTGAAGCTTTAGTTAGAAGTGAAATTATTGATTTAGTGGTTATAGACTCAGTAGCGGCTTTGGTACCACAAGCTGAAATCGAGGGCGAAATGGGAGATGCTCATGTTGGTTTACAAGCTAGATTAATGAGTCAAGCTCTTAGAAAATTATCTGGTACTTTAAATAAAACTAAAACTACAGCAATATTTATTAATCAATTAAGAGAAAAAGTTGGGGTTATGTTTGGTAATCCAGAAACTACTCCTGGAGGTAGAGCATTGAAGTTCTATTCTTCAATAAGATTAGAAGTAAGGAGAGCAGAACAAATTAAACAAGGCGATAAAGTTATTGGTAATAAAACTAATGTTAAGGTAGTTAAAAATAAAGTTGCACCTCCTTTTAGGACTGCTTGTTTAGATATTATGTATGGTGAAGGTGTATCTAAAGAAGGAGAAATTGTAGATTTAGCAACTGAAATTGGAGCTTTAGAAAAAAGTGGTGCTTGGTACTCATATAATGGTGAGAAAGTTGGCCAAGGTAAAGAAAATGTTAAAGCTATGTTGAAAGATAATCCTGAAATAAGAGACGAACTAGAATATAAGATTCGTGAACATTATGATATTGTAGGTAATATGAAGAAACCTAAAGCTGCTAAGAAAACTACTGCTAAGATAGACGATGAATCTACAATAGATGTAGAAATAGATCCTGAAACTGGTGAAGTGATAGAATAAGAGAAAAGTTATACTTTTTTCTTTTTTTAACCTGTTTATTGTGGTATAGTAACCTACGATTGAGGGATATTATGGTTGATTTAGATAATAGTTTAGAAGAAATAAATAAAGTAGAAGAAATACGAACTTATTTACTAAAGAGTTCTACTCATTTTGGTGGTTCAAAATTTACAAAAATGATGAAGAATTTATCAAATGAAGAGCAGATTGAAATATTTGATGAAAATGTTTTAAAAAGATTAGAAAGAATTACTGATTATGAAGTTTTAGCTTCAGTATTTAGAGTAGTACCTTCTTTAGTTCAAGAAAAAATGTGGGAGAGTAATTATATACAAAAGATATTACTTGGTATGGGAACTGCTAGTGATGAAGAATTAAGGAAATTAATTAGTAATAAAAACTTTTTTAAGATGCAAGAGTTATCTAAGAAAGATAAAAAGGGAAAATTTTATTATACTCCAGCTAAATTAAGAGCATTGGAAGTATTAATTAGGTATATTAAGAGTGATAAGATAAAAGAAGATTTACAATATAATCAATATTTTCATATGATTTTGCTATGTAGTAAAAAGGTTCCAGATTCGTTTTATACTTTAGTGGATGTGGAAAGATTATTTAATGAAATAGTTAAGTCTGATATATATAGATTAGCTGATAGCGTTAGTAAACGTCTATGGTTACACCAAGTTAATGAAAGTTGTTCAAAATTATTGTTACCATATGATTATACAAATATTTTTGAATCTACAAATGAATTTAGTACTTGGTATTATGAAAATACTAAGAAAACATTGGGAGCGATGTTACATAGTAAAATTTATAATTTGCATAATAAAGGGTTAAAATTAGATGTTAGTCTTGATGAATTAAAAAAACTAAATTTATGTGAAATAAATGAACTTAAAAATTGTATAAATGGAGTAGTTGATCAAAAATTAGTAGATTCGTTATTAAGTGAATTGATTGATGAAACTATAAAAAATGGAACAATAATGGGTAGTGATTATTTAAAACCGGATTATTATGTAACAATAAAAAAGACTCTTTTTAAGTTGGCAATTGATAAGACATTAAGTAGTGCAGAGTATGAATATGAAGTATTAGAATATTTATATAATTTATTATTTACTCTTGAATATAATGACTTAGAAAAGAAAGCGCTAATGATATCTTTAAAAAATTCATTATTAAATTCTTCTACAGAAGTTGTTGCTGATTTGTTTAATAGACCTAATGATTTAAAAAGTGTATTCTTTTTAAGATTTAATTTGACAGCAAGATATATGAATTACTTGAGTGGTATTGATGTACGACAATTAATGAGAATTAATGTTAAACATATAAATAAAATAGTTCAATTACTTTATGATTCAGAACAGGATGAACTTTCTGATTCATATTCTAAAGCTATTAAGATGTATTTAGTATTTGGCTTAGAAAGAACATTAGAATTACTAAGTGGGAAGTATCCAGTTAATAAAACTTTTTTTGATAATGTAAGTAAATTAGATGTTACTAATGTAGAGATGAAGGCAGAAGGTAAAAAGTATTTGCCAGTTAATCACGAGGAGTTTAATAGATTTTTATTTGTTGCTAATAATATAAATGCTTTATTTGATGAAGATACAGCAATACATTCTAGTTGGTATTATTTATACAATAATTTTGAAACAATAAAGGATCTGTGTAAGGGACATGTTAATTTAGGACAAGCTGAAATTATATTAAAAGAACAAGTTAATAAAGTAAGTTATGATTTAGAACCTGATTGTTATAGATTAGAAAAGGTATTATATGAAGTTGGATTAGGAAATAAAGGACATTATTCTAATGAAGAAGTATATGATGAAATGTGTAATATTCATAAAAAACAAGTTAGAAGAGTTCAATCTACTATACCTTATGTTAAAGGGATTTTACCTAATGGATGGGGTTATGAAGTAATGAAGTATGATGATGCAATTGCATATGCACTTGGTTATAAAGCAAGCTGTTGTATTAGAGTAAAAGATATAGCACATAATCATTTATTACATGCTTTGTTGTGTGAAAATGGAAGAATTTTACTTACATATAAACCAGATGGTTCTATTGCGTCTTTTTCGCCATTAAAGAGAAATGGAGAAGTCTTAATTGCTAATAGTATAGAAGCTATTGATAAAGAAGAGTGTAGTATATTACCGATGACTGAAGCATTTAGAGTTGGTATGGAAGAAATTTGTAGAGCAAGTAAGGAAAATGAAGAAAATAATTATATAAAAGTTGCTACTATAGGTAGTAGTTCTGCTCGTAGTCCAAAAAGTGAATGTTGGCCAATTAATGTACCTATACCAACTATATATGAAAAAGATGATCCGGTATATTGTGATACTGATTGTTATCACAAGAAATTACATATTTTTTATAAGGATAGTAAAGCTAATTTAGCTGGACTTAAATATGGTAAGGTAGAACAAAAATATTTTGATCCTAGAAAAGATATAATAGCTTGTAATTATGATAGAGATAATATCTTGTTACAAAGAAAAGCTCTAAAAAGAATAGATAGTGTTAGGTATACTAAACATTTAGATGAAGATAAAGATAAATCGTTATTTAAAAAAACGAGATTAGGTTATTTTGAGGCAATATTTTGCAATGATGATTGGTATGTAATAATAGATTATTGTGGATTACATTATGATTGTTTAGATGATGATCCAAGAGCTAGAAAAGAAATGGAAGCTACTATAGAAGTAGTTAAAGATTATAGTAAAAATAAAGAGGATTTAAAAAGATTAGTATTACAATATAGTGAGAAAAAGGCTTGATTAAGAGTCTTTTTTGCTTTTGTTTAAAATAGCTTTATATTTGATAAAACGGAGTAAATAACAAAGCTTTTTTCTTTTTCCTTGAAAAAGTATCTATTTTTTTTTATAATAGTTTTATAGATGATTAGATTGTTATAATTTTTCTATAAAATAGATTTTTGGAGGTACGAAATGGATAATGTTTTAACAGCCATTTTAGCACTTCTTGTGGGGATTGTTTTAGGTGTTATTATAATTCTAGTTGTTAATTATTTTCGTGAAAAAAATAATGAAAATAAAGCAACAAAAATAATTGATCAAGCAAAAAAAGACGCTGAGAAGCAAAAGAGAGATGCTCTTTTAGAATTAAAAGAGGAGTCTTATCGTTTAAAAAAAGAGACTGAAAAAGAAATAAAAGAGAAAAAAGCTGAATTAAAAGATTCTGAAGATAGATTATTACAACGTGAAAAAAATTTAGATAAAAGAGAAGAACTTTTAAATAACAGAGATTCTATGTTAGATCAAAAAGATAATAATTTACTTAATAAACAAAAAAATTTACAAGAAAAAGAAGCTAAAATTGACGAATTAATGAAAAGTGAAATGGAACAATTAGAAGCAATAGCTAAATTTTCCAAAGAAAAAGCTCATGATATGATCATGAAAAGAGTAGAAGAAAATATGTCACTAGAAATAGCTGATTATATTAAAGAACAAGAAGCAGAAGCTAAATTAAAAGCTAATGAAACTGCTAAACAATTAATTGTTGGTAGTATGCAGAGATATGCAAATGATGTAACTAATGAACAGACAGTTAGTACTATTACTTTACCTAGTGATGAAATGAAAGGTAGATTAATTGGTAGAGAAGGAAGAAATATTAGAACTATTGAATCAGTTACTGGAGTTGACTTAATTATTGATGATACTCCTGAAGCAATAGTTATTTCAAGTTTTGATCCTTTAAGAAGAGAAATTGCTAAGATTACTATCGAGACTTTAATTAAAGATGGCCGAATTCATCCAGCAAGAATTGAAGAAGTTTATGATAAAGTATCTAAAGATATGAGTGAAAAAATTACTGAAATGGGTAATGAAGCTTGTTATGAACTTGGTCTTACAAAAGTTGATCCTAAGTTAGTAAATTTAATTGGTAAATTGAATTTTAGAACTAGTTATGGCCAAAATGCATTGCAACATTCTAAAGAAGTTGGACATTTATGTGGACTTATGGCAGCTGAGTTAGGAGAAAATATTACTTTAGCTAAGAGAGCTGGACTACTACATGATATTGGTAAAGCCATTGATTTTGAGGTTGATGGAAGTCATGTTGAATTAGGCGAAGAAATTGCTAAAAAATATCATGAAGATTCTGTTGTATTAAATGCAATTAAATCACATCATGGTGATGCTGAAGCTACTAGTATTATTTCTATATTAGTACAAATAGCTGATACGCTTTCTGCTGCTAGACCAGGAGCTAGAAATGATTCATTAGAAAACTATATTAAGAGATTAGAACAACTTGAAGAAATTGGAAATAGTTTTGAAGGTGTTGAAAAAACATTTGCGATGCAAGCTGGTAGAGAAGTTAGAGTTATGGTTAAACCTGATGAAATTGATGATACTCAAAGTTACAAGATTGCACGTGAGATGAAAGATAAAATTGAAAACGAAATGCAATATCCTGGAACTATTAAAATTACAGTTATTCGTGAAACTAGAGCACAAGAAGAAGCTAAATAATTTCTTTTTATGTTATAATAAATATAATAGGGGATGAGATATGTGAAATTAAGAAATAAAGTTTGCGTAGTTACAGGTGGTGCTATGGGGAATGGTCTTGGAATAGTTAAGACATTCTTAAAGTATGGTGCTAAAGTTATTATACTTGATTATGCAGATTGTTTGGATGATGTAGTTAAGGAATTTACTGATAAGAAATATTTTGTTAGTGGTTATAAAATAGATATTAGAAATAAGGGAGCTATTAGTACTGCTATAAAAGCTGTTGTTAAACAGTATGGACATATTGATGTGTTAGTTAATAATGCAGGTGTTTGTAGATTAGAAAAATTTGAAGATATGGATGATGAATTAAGAGATTTCCATTTTGACATTAATATAAAAGGTAGTTGGAATGTTACTAAAGCTTGTTTACCTTATATGAAGAATAGAAAAGGAGCTATTGTTAACTTATCTAGTGTTACTGGACCAATGGTTGCCGATAGTGGAGAGGTTGCTTATGCGACTACTAAGGCTGCTATGTATGGTTTTACCAAAGCTTTGGCTGCAGAACTAGTAAATGATGGTATTAGAGTAAATGCAATATTACCTGGTTATATTAGAACACCAATGGTAGATGGAATGGCTAAGGAAACTAATCCTGATAATCCGGAAAGTGTTGTAGATGGAATTGCTGCTGGTATTCCAATGGGAAGATTAGGAACTATTGAAGAACTTGGTGAATTGGCTGCTTTTTTGGCTAGTGATGAAGCAAGTTATATTACTGCACAAGGTATTGTAATAGATGGCGGTAGTACTTTACCAGAAACAATGAGTATGGGTGTTTAATAATTTAGATAAAACTAAAACTGATAGTTTGAACTATCAGTTTTTCTTATGACAAGTTTTTGGGATTATTGTATTTAATAAAGTATTCATAATATTCTTCATATGTAATGTCATGTTCATATATATAAGTAGCACATTCTATTCCACAATAGCGATAGTGCCATGATTCATATTGATATCCGGTAATGTCTTCTTTGCCTTTAGGAAATCTTATAATAAACCCGTATTTGTGAGCATTGGTAGAAACCCATTCGAATGATTTTGATTTACTATAATCTTCGTATTCATAATTGTAATCTCTTATGTCGAAAGCATAACCAGTTTGATGTTCTGAATATCCAGCACGGGCAGAGTAGACGTCAGCTTTTTCTTTATTACCATTTTCAGTTGATACCCAGTAATTATATGTTGATACTTGTGTATCGTAACTACGGTATGCTGATTTTAATTTAAAACCATAACCAGCTTCATAAGCGTCGTTATACATTTTTAGAAAAGCATCATAACATTCTTGGGTTAGTTTGACGCTTGTTCCGTTGACATGGTATTTGCCTGGTACCGTAACAAGATTTTCGCTTGGATATGATATGATGCATCAGCATAGTAGTATTTATTTAAGATTACATATTTACCTAATGTAGTATCTGTTTTTTCAGTATTAGTATAAAATTCATTATCTGTATGGGTGTTTACTGTTGTAATTATTTTAGAATATGATAATGATTGATTTTTGTTATAGTATTCGATGTATTTTTGAAGATAATCGTCGATATAATATGTTTCGTTGATAAGATTTTCGATTATTTCGTGATTAATTTTATTGTCAATTATGTAATCGATATTTTGAGATGAAACATAGTCTTCAATATCTTTTATGGTTTCTTCTGAGTATTTAAGAGTTTTAAGTTTTTTTGTTTGTTCGTTTTGTTCATTTTGTCGATAATCTTTTGGGAGAGGAATGAGCATTTCTTGATTGGTAAAATGTTTAAATATAGTTATAGATATATAACTTATAATTATAACGAGTGCTAAACTGAATAGAAGTTTAATACCTTTTTTTAATTTTTTCTTTTTTTTCATATTATATCACCATATTTATTTTAGCATATATTGATTATTATGTTGAAATGTTTGGTTAAAGAAAAAAAGTGAATTTTGTTCACTTTTAATTTTCTGTATTTTGTCTTACTTCCATAATAACTGGTAATACAATAGGGCGTCGTCCTGTTATATTACTTATGAATGGATGTAGTTCTAAAATAATTTGATTTTTTAAATCTGTATAACTATATGGGTTTTCGTTTAGGAACTTAGTTACTATTTCAGATGTTTTATTTTCAATCATTTGAATTAGTTCGGCATTTTCATTTACTAGAACGAATCCTCTAGTTGTAATATTTGGTTTTATTAACAATTTTCTTGTAAGAGGATTAATGTTTAGGATTGTTATTAAAATACCATCACGAGACATTAATTTACGATCTTTGATTACTACTGAACCAACTTCGCCAATACGAGAACCATCTACATAAACATCTCCAGCTTGAACATCTGGTCCACGATGAACTCCTTCGTTATCAAGGATTAATGAATTACCATTTTCCATAATGAATATGTTTTCTCTTTTTACATCACATGATACTGCAAGTTCAGCATGTTCTTTTAACATTCTGTATTCACCATGCATTGGCATGAAATATTCTGGTTTAATAAGTCTTAACATTAGTTTTAATTCATCTTGTTTAGCATGTCCAGATGTGTGGATATCACTAAATTCTGAATTAGTTATTACTCTAACACCTTTTAGATATAGTTTGTTTATTATACGATTAATACCTGCTGCATTACCTGGAATTGGGTTTGATGAGAAAACTACTAAGTCATCTGGCATTAAAGAAATTTGTTTATGTGTTCCATTAGCTATTCTTGATAAAGCTGCTAGTGGTTCGCCTTGAGAACCTGTACATAGTATACATATTTCATTTTTCTTTAAACTTTTAGCTTGATTACTATCAATAAAGATAGATTTATCTGTAATTAAGCCTGTTTGTAATGCAAGATTTGTAGTTGTTTCCATACTACGACCGAATACTATTATCTTACGATTGTTCTTACGACATGTTTCAACGATGTGTTTAACACGATAAATATTAGAAGCGAATGTTGCGATAATTATACGGCCATTATAACCATTTACGATATCTGATAATGCTTCGTCAACAGAGTTTTCTGATTTAGAAAAACCTGGAGATAAGGCATTAGTACTATCACTCAATAATAGTTTTACACCTTCTGCACCAACTTTTGCCATCTTATGTAAGTCGGCCATTGGTCCAACTGGTGTTAAATCAAATTTAAAATCTCCTGTTGATACTATTGTACCGTTTGGAGTGTGAAGAACTATACCAAAACTATCTGGGATAGAGTGTGTAGTAGCTATAAATTCAATATCAAAATATTTTGTTTTTATTTTTGTATCGCCATTAATTACTTCTAAATTTTTATATCCAATATTACGATCTTCTAATTTGTTTTTTATTAAATCTATTGATGTTTGAGCACCATAGATAACTGGGATATTAACACTTTGTAATAAGAATGATATACCACCAATATGGTCTTCATGTCCGTGAGTAATTAATAAACCTTTTATTTTACTTTCATTTTGTTTTAAATATGTTACATCTTGTATTACATAATCAACACCTAATAAGTCACTTTCAGGGAAAATAACTCCTGCATCAATTATGAATATTTCATCCTTATGTGTAAAAACATACATGTTCTTACCGACTTCTCCTAAGCCACCTAAAGCAATGACAGATGTAAAACTGTCTTTATTATTCATAAAATCTTTCCTTTCAAATTAATTACAATTAAAAAAATAAAAAGTATTAGTTCTTCGCTACAAGTAATTATATAATAATTATGAAAAAAAGTCTAGGTATATGTTATTATTATCTTAGTTAAAATGTTAAACAGAAGAAGGTATGTATGAAAAAGTATATTTTAAATCCTGTGGGGATGTTTATTATTGGTCTTGTATTAGGTATTGTTAGTATTTTGTTGGATATTTATACTACTAATTTAGGTAATATGTTTTCTGAAATGGCAATATGGATTTTTTTAGGAGTTTTAATATCTATATATAGTGATAATAAGAAAAGTGCTATGCTAAATATGTTTTTATTTTGTATTGGGATGCTTATAACTTATTATTATGGTGCTTTTTTTATAAAAGGAATATTTAGTAAGTTATTTATTGTTGGATGGACTTTATTTGCTTGTTGTTCACCAATATTTGCTTATTTTACTTGGATGAGTAAAGATAAAGGAGTATTTGCTAAGATTATTAGTGTAGGAACTATTTTGGTATCAGTGTTATCTAGTATTGTTTTATTTGATAGACTTAGAGTATATGATTTTATTATAGATGGATTATTGATTTATTATTTATTTTTTAAGAAAATTAAAAGATAAATATTGGGGAGGCGCTAATGAAAGAAAGATTAATAGTAAGTAAAATAGTAAAAAGTTTATTTATTACACTATTATTGTTTTATTTTTATGTAAATACTTCTAATGGTAAGGTGATTTTACTTCCATTTTTAATTTGCAGTATTGCTAATTTTTTTAAAAATATTTTATTACTATTTAATAAAAGAAAGTATATAGATTTAGTTAATAAAGTGTTCGTATTTTCCTTTTTGTTCTTTTGGTTTGGAACATTAATCTTTTGGTGCTATATATGTATAGTGAATAAACAATATACTTCTTTAATTTTTTCTATACCATTTTGGTTAGCTAGTATATTTATAATAAAGAAGTTTTTATTTAAAGATGATAATCAAAAGTCTAAATCAAAAATTAATTTAAGTATAATTATTCCTTGCCTTTTAGTTAGTATTGTTTTTATATCAGGAGTATTAATGTTATTCTTTGGTATTAGAGATACATATAAATTAAATAGGAATACTCGTGGATTTATAACTACAAATGGTTATTATAAAGATTATGAAGTTTTTAGTAGTAATAAAAATGGAACAACTTATAAATTAAATTATGTTTATGAAGTTGATGGTATAGAGTATGAGGTATCAACTGATTATGGAACGAATGCTATACCTGAGGCTGATAGTGTTCGTGAAGTTAAATATAATCCTGATAATCCTAGTGAATCTATATTAATTGGATTAAATAATAAAAAAGGATTTATCTATGTTGGGGCATTTTTCGTATTGGGCTCTATACCATTTATACTATTTGGATTAATGATGTTAGGTTTATTTGATAAAGTTAAAATAGATATTATTGGTGCCTTTATTGGGTTTGC
>CAZJHG010000045.1:0-10780 GCA_964545885.1 uncultured Muribaculaceae bacterium
TTTACTTTTAATGATACCTAATATGTATAAAATGGCCGGTGAATGTTTGCCAGCTGTAATACATGTTGCGGCGAGAACACTTGCTACTCATGCTTTATCAATATTTGGGGACCATTCAGATGTATATGCAACTCGTGGGACAGGTTTTTGTATGTTAGCTTCTACTAATGTAGAACAAGCTAATCATATGGCTGCTGTAGCTCATTTAAGTGCAATTAAAGGAAGTTTACCTTTTGTACATTTCTTTGATGGCTTTAGAACAAGTCATGAAGTAAATAAAGTAAGAGAATTACAAGATGAAGATTTAGTAAAACTAATTGATTTTGATAAAGTTAATGAATTTAAAAAAAGAATGCTTAATGTAGATGCTGGTATTCAAAAAGGAATGGCTGAAAATGAAGATATTTATTTTCAATCTGTTGAAGCTAGAAATGAACTATATAATGCAATGCCTGATATAGTTAATGACTATATGAAAGAAATAAACAAATTAACTGGTATGGATTATAAACCATTCAATTATTATGGTTCTATTGATGCAGAAAATGTTATTGTAGCAATGGGAAGTGTTTGTGATACTGCAAAGTTAGTAGTAGAAGATTTAACTAAAAAAGGTGAAAAGATTGGTTTAGTAGAAGTACATCTTTATAGACCTTTTAGTAAAGAATATTTATTAAATGTGTTACCTAATACAGTTAAAAATATTGCTGTACTTGATAGAACTAAGGAAGCTGGAAGTATTGGAGAACCACTATATTTAGATGTTATTAGTGTACTTAAAAATACTAATATAAAAGTTGTTGGTGGTAGATATGGATTATCTAGTAAGAATACTACTCCAGATCAAATATATGCTGTTTATGAAATGTTAAAAGGAGAGCTTAAAGAAAACTTTACTATTGGAATAGTAGATGATGTTACTAATTTAAGTTTACCTAAGTATGATTATAATATTGATTTAGGAGCTAAAGAGATTAAGATATTTGGTTTTGGTTCTGATGGTATGGTAAGTACTAGTAAAGATATTATGAAGATTATGGGAGTTGGTACTTCGGAATTTGTTCAAAGTTATAATCAATATGATTCTAAGAAGAGTGGCGGAGTTACTATATGTAATTTAAGAATTAGTGATAAACCAATTAATGCACCATTTTATGTAACTAATCCTGGGATAGTTGTATTAACTAAGGATGAGTATTTGTTTAAGTTTGATATGATTAATGATATTAAGGAGAATGGTATATTTGTAATTAATACTACTAAGAATCAAGAAGAACTTGATGGATTCTTGCCTAATAAAGTTAAACGTATTATAAATGAAAAGAATGTTAAATTATATATAATAGATGCTGATAAGATAGCAATAGATGCTGGTATTAAAGGTAAAATAAGTAAGATAATGCAAATGGTTATTATGTCTTTACTTGATTATCCTGATGTTATTGATGTAATTAGTCATTCTATAGAGAAACAGTTTGCTACTAAGGGTGATGAAGTAATAAATGCTAATAAGAAAGCTATTACTGAAGCAATGGAGAATTTAGTGTTAGTTGATACTAAGTTAACTGTGGTAGAAGAGGATGTTAAAATAGAGAAGAATATCTTTGATGAAATTAATGCTCGTCGTGGAGATGATTTAACAGTAGCTGATTTAGTACCTTTTAGAGAAGGAACATTCCCTTGTGGATTATCTAAGAATGAAAAGAGAAAAACTAGTACTTTTGTACCTAAATGGAATAGTGAAGCTTGTATTCAATGTGGTCAATGTGCATTAGTTTGTCCACATGCAGTAATAAGACCTATAGTACATGCCGATAAAGAAGCTGGAGTTCCGATGATAGGTAAACCAGAATATACTTATGAAATGGTAGTGTCAGAGGCTGACTGTACTAGTTGTGGGCTATGTATTAATGCTTGTCCTGGTAAAGGAGGAGTTAAAGCATTAGAATTTGGTGTATATGATGATAAAGTACAACAAAGAGCTACTGAGTTATTTGAAAATCATGAGAATCCAGATAACTTATTTCCTAAGTTTACAATTAAAGGAAGCCAATTTATTAAACCTAAATTTGAATTTAGTGGATCTTGTGCAGGATGTGGTGAAACTCCATATATTAAGCTATTAACTCAATTATTTGGAGATAAGTTAGTAATTGCTAATGCTACTGGATGTTCTTCTATTTATGGAGGAAGTGCTCCTAGTACACCTTATTCAATTCCTTGGGCTAATTCATTATTTGAAGATAATGCTGAATTTGGATTTGGTATGTTATTAAGTTATAATAAATCTAGAGATAGAATTGAAAAGGTAATGAGAGAATACTCTGGAAATGGAGAAGTTAAAGAACTATATACTAAGTGGTTAGATAATAGAGAAGATTTTGATATTACTAGAGATATTAAGGATAAGCTAATTGAAATTGGTGTTCCTAATGAACTTAAAGATTTAATTGATTATGTACCAGCTAGAAGTGTATGGACACTAGGCGGAGATGGATGGGCTTATGATATTGGATTTGGTGGAATAGACCATGTATTATCTAGTGGAGAAAATGTTAATATATTAGTACTTGATACTGAGGTATATTCTAATACTGGGGGACAAGCTAGTAAGTCTTCAAGAATTGGTCAAGTAGCACAATTTGCTGATAATGGTAAAAAGACTGCTAAAAAAGATTTATTTAAGATAGCTATGGGATATCCTAATTGTTATGTAGCTAATGTATCTTTTGGTAGTAATTTTATGCAAACTATTAAGGCATTTAAAGAAGCAGAAGAACATAATGGACCATCTATTATAATTGCTTATTGTCCTTGTATAGAACAAGGTATTAAGGGTGGTATGAGTAATGCTACTGCTGAACAAAAGTTAGTTGTTGAATGTGGATATACTACTTTAATGAGATATACTCCAGAAAATGAGAAATTAACTATTGATAGTAGAGAGCCTGATTTTTGTAAGTATGAATTATTACTTAATAATGAAGTTAGATATAATAGTTTAGTTAAGAAGAATCCTGAATTAGCTAAGGAAGTATTAGAGCTTAATAAACAAGATGCTATGAAAAGATATAACTATTATAAGAAGTTAAGTGAAGAAAAGAGCGAGTAATCGTTCTTTTTTAGTTGAATTTGACAGGTAAGGCAGTTTAAATGTAGAATACTTCCTTTAGAAAAGGAAGATTAATATGAATAATTGGCCTAAAAAAACAGTTGATTTTAATAAACTAGGTAGTGATAATGGTAAATATGTAAGTATACAAAATAGTGGAAATTTAGAAAAAGATTTTTATGATTATGCTAAGAATTTTAATTTAGCAGGAGATGAAATATTAAAAGATGCTATTAAAAGTGGCGATATTACTAAGTTAGATACTTGTTATTTTGCTTTAGTTTATTTATATAGACAAAGTTTAGAATTGCTTATAAAAGCTAATATATTTAAGTATGTACAAGGAGATGTTGATAGGAAGAATGTCTTGGGAGAAGTTAGACATGATTTAAGTAAAGGATTAGATACTCTTGTTAAGGAATCTGGGACTTTGATAGGTAATGATAATTATTTATGGTTGAAAGATTTCTTAGATAGTATTTCTAAGGTAGATAAGTCTTCTGATATGTTTAGATATCCTTTTGGAAATGATATGAGAGTTTTATTTAGTACTCAGACTCATATGTCTTTGGAAGCTACTTATTATAATTTTGAGAGAGCTTTTGATATATTAAAAGAATTTTATTATAAGGGATGTTTTGTTGATAAGGAGTATGATAAGGTTTATGAACCTAATTTTATGGTAAATGGTGGTTCTTATTATACTCAGAGTGTTGTTGGTTATAGGTATAATCAAGGAAAATATAGTCCTTATTATGAGTCTTATCAAAGTAGTGGTAACTATTTGGGTAAGTTGGTAGTTGATGAGAATAGGAAAGAATTATTTTTGCCGATGTGTTATTTATTTAGAAATGCTATTGAACTAGGATTAAAGAGATTAATAGTGGAAGATAGTCATTTGAATGATAAGAAGAAAGATAAGGCTTTAAAGAGTAAGAAGCATAGTATATTGGGATTGTGGAATAGTATTGTTGGAGAGTTGAGTAATTATAAAACTAGTGCTAGTGATGATACTTTGGATATAGTTGGTAAGTATGTTAATATTTTTCATAATATGGATAATAGTTCTAGTTTATTTAGATATCCTTGTGATAAAGATATGAATTTGTTTTTTAGTGATGCTACTAAGTTAGATGTTGATAATGTGGTAGAGTGTTTTAATGATTTGTTAAGTTTTTTAGATAGTGTTTCTTTGATGATGAGTAATGTTAAAGAGTATGAGGAAGAAGTTCTTTCTTTAAATAGAGGTAAGTAAGAAAGAAAAATTAATTTTAATTGAGAACGTTCATTGTTAGTTAATGAATGTTTTTTTATGATAAAAATTATTTTTTTATTGTAATAGCTATTTTAATTTGACTCTCCAGTTAATTGTAATGATATTCTCTCTTTAACGAAGGGGAAATAAATATGAAATGTGCATATTGTAAATGTTTAGAGGCGAGCAATAAAAAGGAAGGATGTGTTGCTGGATGTTCGTATTATTGTAAGTTAAAGAAAGAATATATTAATGATAATAATGAAAATTGTGATAGATTTGAAAGAATTTTTAAAGATGAGAAAATAGTAGAAAATATGATGGAAGATGGCAAAGTTTATGATGATATACCATTTTCAGCTGAAACATTATTTGTTTTTTTTATTATACAAGTTGTACTTGGATTAATAATGGGAGTTTTTTAAAGAGGAGTAGAGGACGTTGTATAAAATAGGTGATTTTTCAAAAAAGGGTGAGGTTTTGATTAAAATGTTGTGGTGATGGATAAAATATTTATGTTAAATGAATTAAGTTTATAGATGAATTTTTAATATGTAATATTGATATTACTGAAAATAAGGGAAGGAATTTTTGATGGAGATGGAAGCAATAAATAATTATGTTAAAGATGTTTCTTATGAAATAATAAGAGGGGATTATGATGAGTTTGTAAAATGGAATGGATATAGATGTGCTGATTCACCAGCTGCTTTAGAGATCGGAGATAATGTAGCTGTTTATTATATTTTATTGAAAGATGGTAAATTTAAGAGTGATTTTTTAGTATTTCCAATGGAGGGAAATAATATTAATGTTAATAAGTGGATAACTGATGATGAGGAATTTGTTTTTTGTTTAAATTATTTAAAAGGAGAATATAAGTATTTGACAATGTCTTCTTGTGAGCAACTTGATAATTCAGCTAGTAGGATAAGAAAATATTGTAAGGTAGTTGATGAAAATATACGTCAATACAATGGTTATGATGGAAAGTTATGGAGAGATGTTGTTCATAAGGTTTCTTTGAAAGATGATAAATAGTTAGATTTATTATGTTGTTGTTTTAATAGTGTATATTAGTAGATTTGATATTTGTGTATAAAAAAAGAAGCGAGTAGATGAAGTGAATTTTGGGTTACTTCATATGTAGGCTTCTTTTTTGTAATGATGTTAGTATGGGTAATTTTGACTTTTATTTGAATCTTTTTTTAGTATTTTTATTTGTTTTTTTGTTTTTATACGATATTTTTCTAGTGTTTTATTTCTTGTCATTAATTTGTTATATTTTTTATTTAAATTTGTTCTTAGTCTTGTTACTTGGTTTATGAATGATGGATCGTATGCAAGTTCAGGGTATTTAGATAATGCTCTTTGTTCTAGGTATTCTAGTTCTACTAAGTTTTTGTATGTTATGTCTAAAGCTCCATTTAAGGCGTCTTGGCCTTTTTGTATGTTAATAAGGTCTGCTGGTTCGTAGTTGCTTGTTTTACGGCTAAAAAAGGCGTTTATGAAGTTAAAATGACTATTTACGATAAGACCAGTAGCTAAATAAAAGAAATATTTATTTCTTATGAATGGTAAAGCTAAAATAGAAGAAAATTCTAGTACTTTGTTTGATTTATTTAATCTTTTTAGCATTATTTTTTTATCTGTGTTTGCAACTTGTTCAGCAGTCATTCCTTCTAGTTTTTGCATCTTGTTTAAAAGGTTATTACTTACTTCTTGTTCGTTTTCTTTTTGAATCTTGAGAAGCTCATTTTCTAACCCTTCTTTTTCCGATTTTTTTATTTCTTCATTAAGATAGTTTTGTTCATTTAAAATATCCCGATGTTTTTGAGTTTGAATATTATCTTTTGCTTGACGAAGTTTGTTTTCTTCTATTTTTAATTTTCTTTTTTGTTTTTCGGATAATTTACCATCATATCTTAAATATGTGTAAGTGATATCTTCTAACATCTTGTCAATTTGTCTTTCAATGCGTTCATAATCTTTATCAAAAAAATCATCTTTGCTTAGTTCTTTTTTTGATTCAGATATTATATTTTCAGATACTTCAGTTACATCGTTAATTTCTTTTGTTTGGTGATAGTCGTCTGTTTGTTTTATTTCTTCTTTTTTCTCTTGCTCATTTTTAATTTTATCTATTTTTTGTTCAATTTCTTGTTTTAATTTTTCTAAATCTTCTTTATTTTGAGAATTTATATTCTTTATTTCTGTTTCTATTATTTTTATTTCATCTTTACTTTTTAGTTGAGTTTCTTTTAGAATTTCTATTTTTTCTTGTTCTAGTATTTCTAAATCCTTCTTATTTATATCTTTTTTTGGTTCTTCTTTTGATTTATTTTCTTTACTAGGAGATATGATGTCTGTTATAAGACCTGCTGTTGCTACTGCACTAATGACGGCTGCATCTTTTATATTGTCTTTGATAGTTGGTTTGGGGATATTTTTTGTTGTTTGAACCATTCTTACGTTTGTTGAATCTAATTTTTCTTTTATTATTTCTTGATTATCTTTTGGAGTCTGAAGTAGTGTTGAATTATTTGTAATTTTTGTTTTTTTATTTTCTTCTATTATTAAGTTTTTTTGTTTAGGAAAAGCTAGAGTGTATATTTCTTTTTTTTCTTGGCTTTCATTTTGAATTGATTTTGTTCTTGGAGGAAATAAAGGATTTTTTTCTAATTCTTCTTCTAATTTTATGGTTACTTCTTTTTTTATCATTTCTGAATTATATAATGAGCCTTTTTCTACTCTAATAATAATGTTAGGTAGAATGTTTTCTTTTATTAAATTAACTTTTTTTAATTCGGAATTAGTAGCGGTTTTTAATTTAAAATGTTCTACTTTGTATATTCTTTCAAGTTCTTCTTTTATTATTAAATCTAATAAATCTTCAATTGTTAAATATTTTAGTTCGTTATCTTTGTTATAGTACTTGTATAATTTTTTCTTAGGTAGTTCAAGTAAAATTTTTTGGCTACTAGTATCTGTTTTAGTATCATTACTATTATTGTTATTGTTATGAGGATTTGATTTTATATTGTCTTCATCTGGAAGAGTTGTTTCGTCCTGGTTGTATTTAATTGCTTTTTTTGAATTGTCTTGAGGGATATATTTGTTTTTAATGTTGTTTTTTTCTTCTTTAGGAATACCAAAAAGAGCTTTTATTATATTTCCTATGAATAGAAATATAATAAGAAAAAATTTTTTTATATAGGTAAGTATTTTTTTTAGCATAGATTGTTCTTCCATTTGAATCACCTTTATTAATTTTATCATAATTTTATTGCAAAAAAAATAGGAGTTGTCCCCCTGAGAACAACTCCAAAAAGAATAAAAAGGGGTTGGCTAGTGTGATACTAGCACCAATTCGCCGTAAAGTGAATTGGTACTTCATATATTAAGGTAGAAAGGGTCTTTTGTCAACTTTTTTGAACAAAAAAAATGCTTTTTTTAGAAGTTTTTAAATTGGTTATAAATTTATTTTTGTTGAGAATTTTGCATTATAAAAAATACTTATTGCAAAATAAAAAAATAGGTATTTTTAAGTGTTAACAGAAACAAATGTATGGTATACTAATTAGGGTGATAGATATGGATATTAATTTGATTAAGGGTGTTGGAGATAAATCGATTGAGTTATTATCGAAGATGAATTTATTAACTATTAATGATTTAATTATGTACTATCCATATAGATATAATGTAATAAGAGTGATTCCTTTAAGTGAAGTAAGGGATGGAGAGATAGCTACAATAAAGGGGATTGTTGATACAGAGCCTAGAGTTAGTTATATAAATAAGAATTTTAATAGGATGACTTTCAAATTAAGAACTGATAATTATTTAATAAATGTGACTATTTTTAATAGAGCATTTTATAAACAGCATTTAAAATTAGGTAGAATGATTAATCTAGTTGGGAAGTATGATAGGGAGAAGAATAGTTTTACTGCTAGTGATATTAAGTTTGAGGTAATTAGGGGAGTTAAGATTGAGCCTGTTTATCATTTGGTAAAGGGTGTTAAGTCAAGTGGATTATCTAAATTGGTGGAAGAATGTTTTAAGATGAGAGTTGATTTAGATGATTATATACCAGAATATTTGAGTATTAAGTATAAGTTTATGAATAAGAAAGAATCAGCTTATAATATTCATTTTCCACAAAGTACTGATAAATTAAAGCAGGCAAGATTAAGAGAAATATATGAAGAATTTTTTGTATTTATGTTTAAGATGAATTATTTGAAGTATAAGTATGATTTGAATAACGAGGGATTGGGAAGAGTTGTTGATAAGGGTAAGGTTGATGAGTTTATTAATAGTTTGCCTTTTCAGTTAACAGATGATCAAATGTTGGCTGTAGAAGATATATATAATGATTTATTGGAACCTAAAAGAATGAATAGATTAGTATTGGGTGATGTTGGTAGTGGTAAAACTTGTGTTGCTGAGATAGGAATGTATATAAATTATTTATCTGGTTATCAATCTAGTATGATGGCTCCGACTGAGATTCTGGCAAGGCAACATTACGATGGTATGAAGAAAATGTTTGGGAATACTGATGTTAAAGTAGGATTGCTTGTTGGAAGTATGAGGAAAAGTGAGAAGAATAAAGTATGCAAGGAATTGGAGAATGGTGAGATAGATATTCTTGTTGGAACGCATGCTTTGATAAGTGATAATGTTAAGTTTAAAAATTTGGGATTAGTTACAACGGATGAACAACATAGGTTTGGAGTTAATCAAAGAAGTAATTTACAAAATAAAGGTATTATGTGTGATGTGTTGTATTTAAGTGCTACTCCGATACCAAGGACATATGCGTTGACAATTTATGGTGATATGGATACTTCTATAATTAAGACAAAGCCGAATGGAAGAAAGGAAATTATTACGAAGGCTTTGAAAGAGAAAGATTTGAAGAGTGTATTGTTTCATATGTTAGAAGAAATAAAGAACGGACATCAGATTTATGTAGTGGCACCATTAATTGAGGATGAAGATGGCGAAAGTAATATGAATGATGTTGTTAAATTGAAAGAGAAATTTGATATGGCTTTTCAAAATAAGATTAGTGTAGAGATACTTCATGGTAAGATGAAGAATCAAGAAAAAGATGAAGTAATGGAAAGGTTTAAAAATGGAGAGACAAAGGTATTAATTAGTACTACTGTTATAGAGGTTGGTGTTGATGTTAAGAATTCAACTATGATGGTGATTTTTAATGCCGAGAGGTTTGGGCTAGCAACACTTCATCAGTTAAGGGGACGTGTTGGTAGAAATAGTTTGCAATCTTATTGTTATTTAATAAGTGATATGGATATTCCAAGGCTTAAGGTAATGGAAGAGAGTAACGATGGATTTTATATTAGTGAGAAGGATTTTGAGTTGCGTGGTGAAGGTGATTTGTTTGGAACGAAGCAGAGTGGAGATATGGTATTTAAGTTAGCAGATATTAGAAGAGATTTTAGAGTGCTTGCACAATGTAAGCAGGATGCTAGTAAGTTTATTCAAGATAATGTTGTGGATAACTTTAGTAATTATCCACAGTTTAGGGGAGTTGTAAAAGAATTGGAGTTTATAGATTAGAAAGAACTAAAATGGTGCGAGATAAAGAGCGTATTTGGTTCTTTTTTTTGATGGGGTATTTTGAGGTTTGAATTGTATGGGGAATGAATAATGGAATAGCGTTTTTACTTGATTGACTTTTTATATAAATAGGTTATAATTAAGCGGTATAGAAAGAGAGAGAAATTTTAAAGTTTATGGAAAAACAAACAAGTGACGAATACTCGTCGAGATTAAGAACTTATGATAAGTTAGTGTTAGGAGATTTGAATGGTCTAGATGTGACGATTGCTGGTATGAGTAATCCACAGTTGATAGAATTCTTCGAATATTGTCAGGAGAAGATTCATGAAGATACTGAATATTCTGATTTGTATTGGCTTGCTTCGGTAATGCTTGAGGAATTGGATGTCGTTAGAATGTATATGAATGGTCAACTTTACGGTGAAGATACATTTGGAAGCATAGAAGGACCACAAGTTGTAAAAATCACTTCTAATGAAGCTGTTGGTAATTTGGAAAATCCTTTGACTGATGAGGATGTTCAACAGATTAACGAGATTCTTACACTTTTAGATAAAAGAAGAAAAGAAAAGAAAAATCCTTTTAAACAGTTGATAAAAAATATAAAAGGAAGATAAAATGTAAACATTTTGATTGATTGTCAAAATGTTTTTTAATAAATTTACAAAAACTTGATTGACAAAGTTTTTGAAATAATATATCATTGAATTAGCATGATAGATGTCATGCTAGATTGCTTTCACGTTTAGTGTGAAAGTGAATCAACCAAAACCCCCTGAAGGAGCCGAAAGGCTCCACTTTTTGTTTGATTTATA
>CAZJHG010000046.1:0-10360 GCA_964545885.1 uncultured Muribaculaceae bacterium
TAGGAGACGAAGTTCTTCTTAGCTCTCTTCCAGCAGACGAAAGCGCGGGTCAAAATCAGAACCAGGTTGCGGAAAACAATCCAGCCGCGGGCGAGAACGGCGAGCGGATTCTGCCGGCGGATGAAAGCGAGAACGAGGAGAAAAAACTCACTGCGGAAGGTCTTGGACTTGTGAGAACTCCTGTGATTGTGGATTTGATAAAGGCGATTAGAAATTAGATTAAAGATTGTCGGGTCTAAATGCGGACGACAACGAATGTCCGCAAGCCCGGCAATGACAAGTGAGTTATTAGAGATTTTCTAAATAAAATAAAAGAAATGTGCTATAATTTTTGATATGAGCAATTTCGCTTTTTTACAAGCTTATTGGCCTGATTTCGCAAAAATTATGCAATTTGCGGAAAAGTACGCATACACAGATCCTGCTTCTAGCAAAAACAAATCGGGGCTTTTTGTGGAACTTATGGTCCGCGAAATTATGCGCCTGGAAAACATTGCAGAGCCAGACGCAGACAATACTCATTTTACACGAACAAAAATCCTGAAAAACTACGGACTTCTTCCTTACGATGTGAACCAGTGGATAAATCAAATTAGAATAAAGCGGAATGATTCTGCGCACGAAAATATTGCGACAAAAGAAGAAGCACTAAAAATCTTAGGCTTTGCATATCACATTGCAGTTTGGTTTATGAAAACCTATGGCGATGCAAAATTTAAACCAGAACCTTACGTTGCGCCCGAACCGCCAAAAGTGAAAATCAGCCTGATGCCGCTTGTAAAAAATCAAGAAAAGAAAATTGAAGCGCAAAAAGCGGAACTAGAAAGCGCAACAAATCAACTTGCAGAAAAAGACGCTCTTATTTTAGAACAGAACGCAAAATTAAAAGAACTTGAAGCCGAAATTGAAAAAGCACAAAAAGAACGCGAATCTAACAATCTAAAAACACCGCAAAGCACCGCAACAAAAGAAGAACGGCAAAATGCTTCTGCCGAAGCGATTTTAAATACGAAACTTACAGAAAGCCAGACCCGTGCAATTATAGATGAGCAGCTGCGGCGCGTCGGCTGGGAAGCAGATACAGAAAACTTGCGTTACTCAAAAGGAGTTCGCCCGCAAAAAGGAAAAAATCTTGCTATTTCAGAATGGCCTGTAAAAAGTGCAGACGGCAAAACGGAAGACAGAGCTGACTATGCACTTTTTGCCGGAGAAAAACTTGTTGGAATTGTAGAAGCGAAGGCTTACGAAAAAAGCGTTTACGCAATAATCGACAATCAATGCTCAGAATACGCGCAGAACATAAAAGACGAGGACGAAAAATATTGTTTAGGAAAATGGCAAAACTACAAAGTTCCGTTCGTCTTTGCAACAAACTCAAGACCTTATTTAAAGCAGATAGAAACTGAATCCGGCGTATGGTTTAAAGACTTGCGGAAAGAAACAAATATTCCGCTTGCTTTGCAAGGCTGGTACAGTCCGGAGGAACTTCTTGCGAAATTTAAGCATAATGTGGACGAAGCGGAACGGAAACTGGAAAACTTGCCTTACGACTTTTTGCGCGACTCAGACGGATTGAACTTGCGCGAATACCAGCTTTCCGCAGTTCAGGCTGTAGAAAACGCAGTTGTAAACGGACAAAGGCAAATACTTTTGGCAATGGCGACAGGAACCGGAAAAACGCGCACAATACTCGGAATGATTTACCGCTTCCTAAAAACAAACCGGTTCCGCCGAATCCTTTTTTTAGTTGACCGGACCGCGCTAGGAGAGCAGGCGCAGGATGTTTTCAACGACGTAAAACTTGAAGATTTGCAGCCGCTAAGCAAAATCTACAATATAAATACGCTGGACGACATTGCACTTGCCACAGAAACAAGAGTTCAAGTTGCAACCGTTCAAGGAATGATAAGCCGTATTTTAAGCGAAGAAAAAGAGCGTATTCCTTCCGCAGGCGATTTTGACTGCATAATAATAGACGAAGCGCATCGAGGATACACGCTGGACAGGGAACTTAGCGAAGCCGAAATTTTGTTCCGCGACCAGAACGATTTTGTAAGCAAATATAAAAAGGTAATCGAATATTTTGATGCCGTAAGAATAGGGCTAACCGCAACTCCCGCATTGCATACAAAAATGATTTTTGGCGACCCAGTTTTTACATATTCATACCGCGAAGCAGTAATAGACGGCTATCTTGTAGATTACGACGCGCCGCACATAATCAAAACAGAACTGAATCAAAGCGGCATTCATCATAAAAAGGGCGAAAGCCTTGCCCGCTACAATCCGGTTACAAAGGAACTTTTAAATCCAGAAGAACTAGAAGACGAAATCGATTTTGATGTTGAAGAGTTCAATAAAAAAGTTCTTACGCCGTCGTTTAACAAAGTTGCACTGCAAGAACTTTCAAAATACATAGACCCTGAATCAGAAGAAAAAACAATAATCTTTGCAGTAAACGACCGCCACGCAGACGAAATTGTAAAAGATCTGCGCGAAATCTACCAGGAACAGGACGTTCCGTCAAACGCAATAGAAAAAATCACCTGTGCCATTGGCGACCGGACACGCATACAAAACGCAATAAAGCGTTTTAAAAACGAGCATTATCCGACAGTTGCCGTTACTGTGGACTTGCTTTCTACTGGAATTGACGTTCCGGAAGTTACAAAAATTGTTTTTATGCGCAGAGTAAAATCCCGCATTTTGTACGAGCAGATGCTAGGACGAGCAACAAGACTTTGCCCAAAAATCAACAAAACTCACTTTGACATTTTTGACGCAGTTGACCTTTACAGTTATCTGGAAGAATTTTCTTCAATGAAGCCAGTTGTTTCTAATCCAAACACAACTTTTGAAGAACTGCTTTCCGGCTATGAGAAAATCAGCGACAGCGAGCATATAAAGTTTATAAACGACCAGATAATTGCAAAACTTCAACGTGTAAAACGCCTTATGGACGAAAGCCAGAAAAACTATTTTTCAGTTGCATCAAATTACGATTCAGTTGATGACTTTATCCAAACGGCAAAGAAAATCCGCCAAGAAGATAACGGCGAAAATGAATGCCGTGACTTTATCTTAAAAAAACGTGCCGCTTTTGCCGCATTCAAATTGCCAAAAACAAACGCAACTTATTTGCCGGTCAGCGACAAAACAGACAAAGTGATGGAAGTTGCGCGCGGATTTGGAAAAGGGCAGGCTCCAAAAGATTATCTTGAAAGTTTTACACAATATCTAAAACAAAACCGCAGCAAAATAGAAGCGGTGGAAATTGTCTGCACACATCCGGCGGACTTGACGCTTGCAGATTTACGGAAACTTAGCGCAACGCTTGACGCAAACGGATTCAACCAAATTCAGCTGAACACCGCCGTTCAGCAAGTTACAAACGAAGAATGCGCCGCCGACATAATAACGCTTGTCCGCCGCTACGCAATAGGAAGCCCGCTAGTTTCGCACGAAGAGCGCATAAAAACCGCAGTAAAAAAACTTACCGCCGCCCACGACTTTACTGCAGGCGAAAAAAAGTGGATAGAGCGCATAGAAAAATATCTTATAAATGAGTCAGTTTTGAACGTGCAAACCTTTGATGAATATTCATCTTGGCGAATTCAAGGCGGATTTAACAAAGTAAACAAAATCTTTGCAGGAAACTTGGCTTCAATCGTAAAAGAACTGAACACATATTTGTATGAAGACAAGGCTGCGTAGGATTAGGTAGAAGAAGGGAGAAACTAATGAATACAAAAGGCGTAGTATGCTATAATATATTTGGAGGTAAAAGATATGGAAGAAAATGAACTTGATTCAACTTGTGGAATTTCTGATGATGAATTAACAAAACGTTTTATTGAGTCTGTACGAATTGAAAACGAAATAAAAACAATAAAAGGTGCACCAGTTTCTTGTTATGATATAAAAACTAAAAAATCATATCTTGTTTACCCAGATGGAACAAAAAAATATGTTAGTGCAAAATAAAAAGCCAGAAATAATTGTTTTTGCCGGTCCAAATGGAAGCGGGAAAACAACTGTAACAAAACTCGCTAAAGTTATTGAACCTTACATAAATGCAGATGAAATAAAAAGAACAAATTACTGCACAGATTTAGAAGCTGCTCAGTTAGCAGAAAAAATGCGAGAAGATTGCGTACTCAAAAAACAAAGTTTTACATTTGAAACAGTTTTATCAACTGATAGAAATTTAAAGTTATTAAAAAAGGCAAAAGCAGAAGGATTTTTTATTAAATGTATTTATGTTCTTACAAGTAATCCAGATATAAATGTTGCCAGAGTGGAATCTAGAACAGCAACAGGAGGACATTCAGTTCCAGAAGAAAAAATTCGTTCAAGATATGGAAAAGCATTAAATCTTATTCCAGAACTTATTTCTGTTTGCGATGTTGTGCATATTTATGATAATTCGGTTTTACCGTTCAGAATATTCAAAAAACGAAAAACCGAATATTTTTATTGGGAAAATGAAGATTGGAATAAATCTAAAATTCAAGAACTTACAGGAATTAAATTATAAATGAACACAGCGCAACTTCGGCAGAAAATACTAGATTTAGCGATTAAAAAAAAGACTGCCACGGTCCCTAGCACTGCAAAAGCAGGAGAAAGGATTACGTGGCTTACATTTTTAATATATGATACAATAAGACAAAAGTCAATGTAAAAATGAATATTAAAACGTATGAGAACTTAACAAAAGCAATTTCACAAGAACGGCTTGCTGTATACAAAGCAGATGGTGCGGACAACGATACTGCAATTGCAAGATATATTTATAATATTGAACTTTGTAAAAGTCTGTATCCGCTTATAAATATTTTTGAAGTTACTTTGAGAAACAGCATGGATTCTGCACTTGCAACTTTTTTTAACACACAAGATTGGAATAATGTAATTTCTCTTTTACCAACAGAAACTTCAATGATTGCAGATGCTAACCTAAAAATAAAACGTAATGGAAAAAAATATAGTCATGGTAGACTTGTCGCAGAACTTACACTTGGATTTTGTGTTGCGCTTATGGGTAGAAAATATAATACTCAAAGTTTTCAATTTGCAATAATAAAAAATACACTACACGGTTGCCCTATTAATCAGAAAAGTTCTGGTGCTATTCAAAAAAATCTTTCTGAAATACGATTTCTTAGGAACAGAATTGCACACCACGAAAGAATTTCGCATTGGAAAGATATTAAACAAAAACATGATTTACTTATGAATTTTATTTCTTGGTTAAATAAAGATATGCATAAAATTGCTGTTGAATATAATACTTTTAATGATGTTTATTCAAAAGGCACAACGCCTTTTCTTGATTTTATAAAAAGTGAGCTTGGAAAAACGAAATGAACACAGCACAACTTCGGCAGAAAATTCTGGACTTAGCGATTCACGGAAAGTTAGTAAATGAGGAATTAGGAAATAGAAATGAGACGTTAGACGATAGACGCGAGACGTTAGCATTGCAAGGGGCGGAAGGAGACTTGCCACGTCATTGCGAGGAGCGTAGCGACGAAGCAATCTCATCAGTTCCCGAAGAAGAACAGCCGTTTGACTTGCCGCAAGGCTGGAAGTGGTGCAGATTGGGTGATGTGTGTGAAATTATAATGGGACAATCACCAGAAGGTTCAGATATTTCAGAAAATACAAATGGAATGGAATTTCATCAAGGCAAGATTTATTTTACAGATAAATATTTAGAAAAATCTGAAAAATATACTTCAAAAATAACAAAAGTTGCTCCGGAAAATTCCATACTACTTTGTGTTAGAGCTCCTGTGGGCATTGTAAATATTACTCCAAGAAAAGTTTGCATAGGTCGAGGACTTTGTTCAATTTATCCAAAATCAGGAGAAAACACGAATTTTTGGTTTTATTGGTTACAATGCCAAAAAGAGAACTTTAATCAGAAAGCAACAGGAACAACGTTTAAAGCAATCTCAGTTGAAACTGTAAAGAAGCAACTCATTCCTCTTCCACCGCTCACCGAACAAAAGCAAATCGTCGCCAAAATTGAACAGATTTTTTCGCAAATAGACATTCTGGAGCAGAACAAAAGTTCATTGCTTTCTAGCGTAAAGCAGGCAAAACGCAAAATTCTGGACATGGCGATTCACGGAAAGTTAGTTGACAGCGGACAGTTGACAGTTGAGAATTGCCACACGGATTCGGAATTGCTACGCAATTCCATTCCAGAAGAAGAACAGCCGTTTGAACTGCCACAAGGCTGGAAGTGGTGCAGGTTGGGAGAAATTTATAATCACACGACAGGAAAGGCACTAAAAAAATCAAATAATAATGGAACTCTTAGAAAATACATCACAACATCAAATCTTTATTGGAACAAATTTGATTTTTCAGAAGTTCGCTCAATGTATTTCACTGATGATGAACTTGAAAAATGCACTGTAAAAAAAGGCGACTTGCTTGTTTGCAATGGTGGCGATGTCGGAAGAGCTGCAATATGGAATTTTGATAAAGAAATTTGCTATCAAAATCATATTTCAAGATTGCGTCCAAAAAATTCTGAAATTAACAATAAGTTTTATTTTTATGTAATTTGGTACAACAAAGAATCTGGAAATCTTTCTGGAAAAGGAATCGGAATAACATCATTATCTGCAAGTGATTTTCTTTCTTTACCAGTTCCTCTTCCACCGCTCACCGAACAAAAACAAATCGTCGCCAAAATCGAGCAAATGTTTTCCGCGCTGGACAAAATCCAAGCCGCCGCGGAATGACACGGAAGTTTTTTGTTTCTTGCTTTTGTGCAAAATCTAACTTATATTTTATGTTATGGAGGCGAAAAATGTCTGACGTTGCGTTTGCGGAAGTAACAGAGCAAGTTCTATCTCTTTCTTACGACCAGACTATAATTCTGATGGAAAAAATGCTGGAATCGCTGAAATCGAAAAAAGCAGAAGATGACTATGCAAAAATGGAAAACGACATCGCAAGAAGTTCTATGAACACAATGTGGGAGGAACTAAAAGATGACACATGGTGAAATTTGGATTATTGATTTTGGCGTGCCAGTTGGAAGCCTGCCTGCTAAAAAGCGTCCGGCAGTGGTGATGCAGAATGATTTGCT
The DNA here is from genome assembly GCA_964545885.1 of uncultured Muribaculaceae bacterium. Lineage (GTDB taxonomy): Bacteria > Bacillota_I > Bacilli_A > RF39 > UBA660 > Coprovivens. The sequence goes on from CAZJHG010000046.1 coordinate 7,112, forward strand.
CGGAATAAAAGATTTGAATACAGCAGTTGTTATTCCTTTTACGTCGAACTTGGTTGCTTCGGAGTATGAGCCAAACGTTTTTTTTACAAAAGAAGAAACAAAACTTTCCAAAGATTCAGTGGCGGTAATTCATTTAATTGGTGCCGCAAACAAATTTTGCTTTGACAAAAAAATTTCGAAACTTTCAGAACAAAACTATGAAAAACTTGTAAAAGCCGTTGAAAAGCTTATATCAAAATAAACATTTTTTACTTTCTCCGCTCGCCGAGCACACAGACGTAGCAAGTGCGTGCGTCTGTTGTTTCGTTGCAAAAATAGAACAGCTGTTTTCCGCGCTGGACAAAATCCAAGCCGCCGCGGAATAACAACTGGTGGTTTCGATACTTCGACTTTGCTCAGTAACCGCAGGCCCAATCACCACAATTTGCCGCGGAATAAAAGTTTTACTTGCTTTTGTAACAATATAGTGTTACATTATATTTAATGAAAGAATATGTTGCTTATGAGGGTGAAAAATTCACAATAGAGTGGTATTACGCTCCAAATGGGGAAAGCCAACCTTTGGAATTTTTCAATAATTTATCTGACAAGGAGCAACAGAAGTTGTTTTATCTTTTAAAACGAATTGGAGATTTTGGTATTATTTCTGACAAAACAAAGTTTAGAAATGAAGAAGATGGAATTTATGCTTTCAAGCCACAACCGAACCGATTTTTGTCTTTCTTTTACGAAGGGGCAAAAATTATAATCACAAACGCATTTGTTAAGAAAAGCCAGAAGTTGAAAAAACAAGACAAAGAATATGCCGTATCTGCCAGAGCAGATTATATTTCACGAGTAAAAGAAGGTGATTATTATGACAAAGACTAAAAGCACTTTTGACAGAATGATGGAAAATCAAAAATGGAAAGAAGATTTTAACAAAGGTTATGACGATTTTTTAATCTCAGAATTTATGTGCGAACAAATGGAACATTCAGATTTGTCTGTTCGAGAGCTCGCAGAGCGTGCAGGAGTTTCGCCAACCACAGTGCAACACTTGAGGACAGGCAAAGCAGAAAATGTAAAACTAAAAACACTTCTTTCTGTTATGAGAGAACTTGGATTTAGTCTACGACCAGTTTCTACGACGAATTAACTTTTTTCCTTGTGCTTTTTCCTCTCTTGCTTTTTATTAAAATCCGTCCTATTCTTTTTTTCATGACTAACCAAGAAATTGTTTCTAAACTTTGGAATCTGTGCAACGTTTTGCGCGACGACGGAATTACTTATCATCAGTATGTTACGGAATTAACTTACATTCTTTTTCTAAAAATGGCAAAGGAGACAAAAACCGAAAGTCAGATTCCGGAAAATTACCGCTGGGACAATCTTGTTTCTAAAAGCGGGCTTGAGCTTAAAAAATTTTACAAAGAGCTTCTTTCGTATCTTGGCGAAAACACAAAAGGCCGCGTGCGCGAAATTTATCAAGGCGCAAGCACAAATATAGACGAACCTAAGAATCTGGAAAAAATCATAAAATCAATTGATGAACTTGACTGGTATTCTGCAAAGGAAGAAGGGCTGGGAAATTTGTACGAAGGCTTGCTTGAAAAAAACGCGAACGAAAAGAAAAGCGGAGCAGGACAGTATTTTACGCCGCGAGTTTTAATCGATGTTATGACACGTTTAATTGCGCCGCAGCCAGGAGAAAGATGCAACGACCCTGCGTGCGGAACTTTTGGCTTTATGATTGCAGCCGACGCTTACGTAAAAAGCAATACTGACGATTTGTGCGATTTAAACGAAAAGCAGGCGGAATTCCAAATTAAAGAAGCGTTTTCCGGCGGCGAGCTTGTTCACGAAACTCACCGACTTGCTCTTATGAACGCAATGCTTCACAACATAGAAGGAAAAATTGTTCTTGGCGACACTTTAAGCGAAAGCGGCAAAGCAATGACCGGCTACGATGTTGTTCTTACAAATCCGCCGTTCGGCACAAAAAAAGGCGGCGAGCGAGCCACCCGCGACGATTTTACTTTTACCACAAGCAACAAGCAGCTAAACTTTTTGCAGCACATTTACCGTTCGCTGAACAAAACTGGAAATGCAAGAGCCGCAGTAGTTTTGCCGGACAACGTTCTTTTTGAAGACGGAGCAGGGCAGAAAATCCGCGAGGATTTAATGAATAAATGCAATCTGCACACAATTTTGCGGCTTCCAACAGGCATTTTTTATGCGCAAGGCGTAAAAACAAACGTGCTTTTCTTTACCCGCGGAAAAACAGATGAAGGAAATACAAAAGAAGTTTGGGTTTACGATTTACGGACAAATATGCGTTCTTTTGGAAAAACAAATCCGCTAAAAAAAGAAGATTTTGCCGAATTTGAAGAACTTTACTGTCCTGGTCATTTTGAAGACAGAAAAGAAACTTGGTCGCCGGAAAATCCAAACGGACGCTGGAAGAAGTTTACAATCGAAGAAATCCTAAAAGACGAAAAAACTTCGCTGGACTTAAAATGGATTAAAGACGAAACAGGAACAGAAGATTTGCCGCTTTCTGAAATTATGCAGCAGATTACAGAAAGTTCAAAAAATATTTCCGGCGCGGTGGAAGAACTTTCTGGAATGTTGGTTGGAATTGAAGAATAACGCCAATGGCAATTCCTGTTCAAACTTCATTTGAGAAGTAAAGAAGTTATCCCTTAGACCAAAATCGCCTGCTGGCATTTCATCACGGTGAGCGCGGCGGCGTTTGTCTCTGGAGTGAGGCAGGCGCACAAGTCCTTGTGGACGTAGATTGGAATTTCCGGAAAAGCCGCCTTTAGAATCGAAAAATTCGACGCGACGCAGATTGAAGTGCAAGTTCCGCAAAGGTGAATTTCCTCCGGATTTTCGAGAACTTTTTCCCAGTCCTTGAATCCAAAAGTCGGCTTGTCGATGAAATTGTCGCAAAGCGGCGCGATTTCGCTTGCAACCTGCCAGTCGTCCGTGCCTTCAATGCAATGCTCAACCGGCAGAAATTTTCCTTCCTGGGTTTGCAAATAGTTTTTCTGGTGCGTGTCGCGCGTCGCAAGAATTGTAAATCCTTTTTCCTTGAAGTTTTTCGCTTCTTCTGCAATTTTTGGAATGATTGCTGTCGCCGCGTCGTTTTTGAGCGAGCCGGTTGTAAATCCGTTCTGCATGTCGATTATGATAAAATATTTCATTTTTGCGCCTCGTTTATTTTAGTTTTGCGGGAAGTTCTGGAATCCAGATGATTTGTTTTCC
>CAZJHG010000047.1:0-9407 GCA_964545885.1 uncultured Muribaculaceae bacterium
AAATGACATAATTCATGTACTATAACATAATCAATCAATGTAACATCCTTCTTTAATAATTCACTATTTAAAGTAATAATTCTTCTAGTTACATTATTAACTCCCCATCTAGTTTTCATAGCACGTACTTTTAAACTAAATGGTGGTATATTATCAAACCATTCTAAACATTTATCAATTTCAATATTAAATACTCTAATACACTCATCTTTATACCATTTATCTAATTGCTTATCGTTCTTAGCATATATCATTTCATCTTCAATATATACTTTCTTTATTTTTTCATCAAATACCTTAGTTAATGGTTTACCCAAGTAATAAAAAGATATATTTCTTTCATTTTTCTTCATACTAGCTTCATACATTTTTAATAACGATTTCTCGTTTTCTTTAATCATCTTCATTATATCTCTTTGAAATACAAATTTATTACAAGTAACATAAAGTTTTCCATCTTCTTTAACTCTAAAATAAATATTTTTATTATTTTTTCTTATAATTTCTACACTAACTTCGTAATCTCCAAGTTGTACTATCATAAAATCACCTTTACATCACTTATTCTAACACAAAACAAACATAATAAAAAAGAGAATATCATAGTAAAACTATTTTTTTCTCTCTAAACTAAGTGTGTAAGATCCTTCTTCATAATCACTATCTCTTACTACTACTTTTCTATCATTTAAATCTTCATATCTAATTGGTTCAGCTAATACTTTATATTCTTCCAACACAAAATTATCTGGTACATAGTAACAAACACCATCTTCACTACAATCCCTAATAGGTTCATACATTTCATAATATTCTGTACCATCTTGATCTACAAATAATACATTATCATAATTAATACCATTTACTTGAGTAAACGGAGTTACATGACTACCATTATAAATATAACTATCAGTAATTCTTACGTAATTAACACCTAACTCTTCCATGGCATCATCCAAGTATTTACCATCAAAACCTTCTATTGAATAATCACTACTTATATTAGTTAAATCTACATAATTATCTTCTGTTAAAAAGTCCTCTAAATACCCTTTTACTCTATTTATTTGACTTTTTTTATATAACTGATAACTTCCAATTATACCACTACCTACTAAAGAAAAAGCAAGTAAACCAGCTATAAATTTTTTACCAAACTTTATATTATTTACTTTAGCCACAATAACTCCCCCAAACTAGTTTGTATTATACATAAATAATCTTTATTTATCAAATTTAAACTATTATTTTTTTAGATAGTATACCCAAATTAAAAAGAAGTATTACTAATCTAATACTTCTGTACTATAAAGATTCCTATATATAGTAGATTGTTCCATAAGTTCTTTATGAGTACCAGACGCACTCACTTTTCCTTTATCTATTACAAATATCTCATCGGCATCCATAATCGTAGAGAGTCTATGAGCAACGATTATGATAGTATGAGTATCTACTAAATCATCAATAGTCTTCTTTATATATTTTTGCGATTCATTATCAAGCGCTGATGTAGCCTCATCAAATAGTATTACTTTAGTATCCTTAAGTAATGTTCTAGCTATTGCTATTCTCTGCTTTTGACCACCACTTAAATTAACACCACCTTCACCTATTAAAGTATCATACTTATTAGGTAAAGACATTATATAATCATCAATATAAGCTTTTTTACAAACACTCCTAACTTCATCTAACGTTACATTTTCTTTAACTATTCTAAAATTATCTATTATAGTTGTATTAAATAAATAAGGAGTCTGTCTTATAACAGATATATTACTACGTAATGAGTTTTCACTTAATTCTTTAATGTTAATTCCATTTATTCTAATACTACCCTTAGAAACATCAAAATATCTAAGTAACAAATTAAACAAAGTACTCTTACCATTCCCAGATTTACCTACAATCGCAATCTTTTTATTAGGACTTAACTTCATAGTTAAACCTTTCAATATAAAATCTTTATCTTCATCACGATATTTAAATTTAACATTCTTAAATTCTATCTCACATTTTTTATCATCAATTTCCTTTACTCCAAATTTTTCATCTTCATATAATCTATTGTTAAGTATTTCATCTATTCTCTTCAAAGATACCATTACCTTATTAAATGAAACTCCAAACTCAGATAGTGATTCTACTACATCATCTATTCTCCAAATATATTTTTCAATCAATACAAATGAAGCAAAAGATATAATACCATTAAAATATTGTAATCCAAGTGTAAGTAGAATAAAAAACTGTATAACAAAATAACATAAATTATTTAAACTATAATAAACAGCTTCATTTACTCCAACTTTTCTTTGTTTACTAAATAAACTTTCTATATTTGTATATATTCTTCTATTTATATTTTTCTTTATTCCTAAAGCTTTTATTTCCCTTATACCAGAAATATTTTGTGTAGCAATTTTTATATATTCATCTGAATCTTTCTTTATTCCTTCGTGTATCTTCTTTAATTTAGGATAATAAACATTAGATAGTATAAACATTATTATACATAAGAATATTAATTCTAATCCAACTATCCAAGATATTGTAAATGAAATAACAACAATTATAATAGCAATTATTAATCTACAAGATAACTTAATTAATTTCTGTAATAATTCTAATATTCTATCCGGATCATTATATATACGATTTATAAATTCACCAGAACCAATATCTTCAAAAGCAACAGCAGGCATATTAGTAACTTTAGTATATAAGTCTTTATTAACTCCTTCCATAAATTTTTTTTCTAATTTATTATAAATTAAATCAGTAGGAAGTTGCACAAATACCCAAGCTACAATTATTATAGAACTCCACATTATCAAGTATTTAAAAAATTGTGCTTGTTCTAAAGCCGCTAAAGCTTCTATTGCACTAGCCCATATAAAAGCATTAGCAAGTGGTTCAAAATATTTAAGTATAGTAAATATGATATAAAGAGATAAATTAAGTTTGTTATTTTTAAAATATCGAAACAATATTTTAAAATTTTTCAAACCTTTCATAATTTCCCTCCAAAATAACTATTAAGTAATAGTTATCAACTAAAAGTTTCTTCTCAAGAATTAAAATTCGTGAGAAAATGCTCTTACGAATCTATTACTCATCCTCAATATTAAATTTTCTTCTTGAATTTTTTGGCTCATTTTCTCACTCCTCTCTCTCAAAAATTCCCCTATAATATAACATCTAACAAAAAAGATGTCAACCTTTTGGGGTTAACACCTTTTTTCATATCTATTAAATGCAAAAAGAAAAAAATCATTTTCTCGTTTAAAAATAGCACTTTTTTATGATAACTACTAAATAAATTTTGTATCAAAATATCTTCTCTTATTTATCAAAACTAACTTTAACATTTTCTCTTTCGTTTGATTGAGCTTCGAAATATTTTTCTTCTTTAAAACCAAAAATTGAAGCAACAATATTACTTGGAAACATTTGAATTTTATTATTATACTTTAAAACAGTATCACTATAAAATTGTCTTGCTGTAGAAACCTTATCTTCAGTTTCAGATAACTCTGCTTGTAAAGCATTAAAATTTTCGTTAGCTTTTAATTCAGGATAAGCTTCCGCTAATGCAAACAATTTTGAAATAGATTTAGTAAGTTCAGTATCTGCCTTTACAGCATCTTCTTGTGTAGTAGCAGAATTATATGTGTTACGTGCCTCTACTATTTCCTTTAAAGTATCCTTTTCATGATTCATATACCCTTTAACAGTTTCAACTAAATTTGGAATTAAATCAAATCTTCTCTTTAATTGAATATCAATTTGGCTCCATTGATCACTAACCCTATTTCTTAATTGAACCAAAGTATTATAAGTAATAATAACAAATACTAATAAAACAACTAAAAGAACTATTACAACTGCTAAAACTATTTTACCCATAATTAATCCTCCTTATACTAAAATAGTATCATAAAACACTATTTATTTAAAGTTTAACATATTACCTTTTTATGATTTTTTTCACACTTCTAAGTAAATCATATATCTTACCAGCAAAACTTACATTAAGTATAAATGAACCAAGCAGCTCTTCTACATAACCACCAAATCCTTTTTTAAACTCATATACTCCATAATCTTTACCCTTAGGATTAAACACATCTTGTATACCATAAAAATTATATCTTTTATAACCATTATCTGCTGCATACTTAATAATTTCCCATTGTAATCTATATTGCCCACAAAAAGACATATATTCAGCATAAGACCCACTAAACAAATAAACTATCTCATCTCCATAAAGCATAAACATAGCCGCTGATAATGGAATAATACTACCTTTTTCTTCTTTAAGCTTCTTAGTTTCTTCAATCTTTTTCTTATTATTTCCGATATTTTTACGCATTTCCTCTTTTTTCTTCTTATTCGAAGAAGAATCAGATAATTCTTCTATCTTAGTAGTATAAGTCCTAACTTCATCTTCTAATACTTCCAAATAAGTATCCAAATTAATCTCACATATCTTAAAAGTAACATCATCTTTAAAGTAATCAAACATATCTTCATAATACTTTAAACTCTTATCAGCAAAATCCCTTCTATCACATGTATCACTAGTAACTTGTTTAAATTCAGATAATTGTTCTCTACTTAAAGTCCTAACATTTAACTTAAATTTACTATTAGTCCTATTAATATTATTCCTAGTACTACTTCTAAAATCATTAAATAACTCTTCACTACTCTTACCATTAATATCTAAACAATAACACCACTTAACTTGTGCTCCATCCTGATTATACTTATATCCCAAACTTTCTAAATACTTTCTAACATGCTTATTATCAACACCATCTATCTCGTTAGCATCCATATCCCTAGATACATTAGGAATATAAGGATCTATTATTAACCTTAAAGCTTTCTTCGTACTTAAAAATTTTTTAACTTCCTCAGTCATAAACTTAATTAACTGTTTATTTTGGTAATCAAGTATAAATCCTTTATAAGCTTCAAAAGTTTTGTATCCCATAAATTTATGACCTGTTTCAGCTATAAAAGAAGCAGCCACTACTTTGTTATCTTCCTTTATGCCAACTAAATACGTTTCCATTCCTTCATTTTTTATTCTATCTTTCATCATAACTGTTTGAAAAAAATTTTTTTCAGATCTTGTATTAACAAAATCCATAAATTCTTTATCAGTAAGTTCTGTAAATTTCATAATATCACCTATAATTAGTATACAATAAACATAATTTTTTTTACAGATAAAAAGGACAAGTTTAACACTTAGTCCTTAATAAATTACACAACTTTACCAACTACTTTATCAGTATATTCACTAACTTTACTAGTATATTTACTTAATAATTCTTGATAATCAGTATTTTCATCTAAACTAACATCATAATAAACATTATTATAATCAATAATAATCTGCTCGATACTAGTATAAACTTTCAATTTTTCACTATCATCTAAATCCTGTATCCCATATTCAATTTTATCAATATCGTTATTAATTAAAGCAACTATATTATCAACAATTTTATTTTTATATGTAATACTTTTTTCATAATAAGAATTATCTTCTTCTATTCTATCTAACATATAATAAGATTTATTATAATCTTTTTGCTTGTAATAATCTAAAGCTCCATAAAAAATTACACTATCAGTATATATATTATCAATTTGAAATATTAAATCATCATAATCACTCTCAGTTAAAGCCCTAACTAAATTAGTATCAGTTTTTACAATAGCATATTGATAAAGTCCCTCAATCAGTCCTTTGTATTTATTAGTTGCACTTTCAAATGCTTCTTTATTTTCTACTTCTTCTGATGAATATAAGATAATCCAACTATCACAAATAACTCTAACTTTTTCCTGAATGCTTTTTACTACTTCATCTTCATTTTTTACGTCTTCTAAGATAAATACAACATCATCTATATCTTCTGTTTCAAAATATTTATTTAATGCTATAACAATTTCATCTACATAATCAATATTAACTTGCTTAGTTTCTATATTAGAAAACACAAATAGAGAAAACATAATTACAAATACAACTAGTACACAACATCCTGTAAGAAAAAATATGTTTTTTCTTTTCCTTAAATCATCTTTTTCTATTTTTTCTTCATTTTCTTGAACAATATCATTAATATCATTATCACTATTTAAACAAGAATTTTCACTCTCAGCTTCTGCATTAATCGCATCAATCTGCTTATCAATTTCATCAATTAAAGACAAACCATCATTTTCTTCACTATCAATCGCATTAATTGCTATTGTCTTACTTAAATCTATATCAGAGTCTAATTGAGAAGTATCACTTTTCTCCTTGGGTAATTCAATTTCCTCATCAAGTTTCTTAGATAACTCAAGCGTTTCTACACTTTTCTTTTTTTCAATGTTTACAATGTCTTCTTCTGGTAAAAAGCTTTTTATATCATCTAATTGTTTCTGTAACAACACAATTGTATCTCCAGTTACTGTTCCTTCTTTGTCTATCTTTTTATTCTTTTCCAGAGGTTGCTTGCTTTTAGAATTCTTCATCTAACCACACCCTTATTCTCTATAATAATAACACAAATTAAATAAAATATTAATCCTTTTTTGAATAAATATTTTTCATAAAAAACATACTAAAAATAGGAGAAATACTTATGAAAAAATACTTAATACTCACAATTTCATTATTATTCGCTGCTCTAAACTTTAATATGTTTTTAAATAACCTAAACCTAGTAACAGGTGGAACACAAGGTTTAGCACTATTAATAAAACATTTTATAAATCTAAAAGCATCTACAACAGTATTTATAATCAACATCATCTGCTTAATAATTAGTAGAATCTTCCTAAAAAAAGAAACAACAACTAGTGCTGTCATTTCTACATTAATTTATCCGTTATTTATAAAAATAACCTCTATAATACCTGTTTCAAATATCATTGAAAATCATCCACTTATCTCTTCCATAATAGCTGGAATTATCTGTGGTACAACAGGAGCTACAATTTATAAAATGAATTTTTCTTCCGGTGGTATTACAATAGTCAATCTACTATTAAAAAAATATTTCAATATAAAAGAATCAATATCAAATTTTATTATAAATGGAATAATCGTTATAATAGGAAGTATCATTTTTGGATTAAAAAAAACTATATACTCTATTTTAGTTATTTCTGTCAGTAGTATAATAATCAATCAACACTTAAAACCAAATTGTTCTCTAGGAACTAAAGAAACAACACTTTCTAAATGAGTATTTAAGCCTTTTTCAACTAAATCAACAATGGTATCAACATCATATCCTCTTTTTCTACATTCTAAAATAGTATTACATACTTTCTCTGTAAAACTTCTACCATCTTTATAATCTTTAGCTATTACAACACCATGCGATATTTCTTCTCCTAAAATATGAGAATAATTTAAATTTAGATTTGGAAAGATTTGTTTTAATTCCTCTATTATATTTAGATAACTTTTTAAATTTTCTTTTGTAAAATATATAACCATATTATCAGTTCTATTTATTTCTTCATCATTATTAACTTTAAACTCGTAATCATATATTCCCGCATCTAGGCACTTAACAAACAAAAGACATGCAAATTGATATAAATGACTATTATCAATACTTACATATAATTTGCCGACTTCTTCTACTTCTTCACCAGAAACTAAACTTGAATATATTTTTGTCCAATAATTCCTAGGCAAAATTTTATAATCAGTTAATCTTAATATTTCCTGAAATAGATTATTAATATCTGGCAAATATTTATTGACGTATTTAATATCCTTATATTTTTTTAATTCTATTTTAAACTGTTCATAAGAAATATCTTTTGGAAACAATTCAAGAATTATTCCATTTTTACTTAGTGTATTTATACCATATCGCAAATGATACATATACATTTGCAAATAAATAATTTCATTATATGATTCACTATCAAAATTAGATTTATCTTTTTTTATTACAACTATATTTTCATACAAATCATTATAATCTAATTCACTAGAATTAATTGCTTCTATCAGTTTTCTCCTATCCATCGTTATCACCCTAATATCATTCTAACATAAAACAAAAATTCAATAAATAAATCTATATTTAAACTATATTTAAAATTATTACTATATTTTTATTAACCATTTCTATTATGTAAATACAACATACACATATCATCACAATCACATTCAAGCAAAAAAAATCACTTTTCAAATTAGTGATTTTTCTTAAAAACTTGAACTTTCTAGACTATCTAGAAAATTCATGCATAATTCAATCTGGTGCCGCCTATAAGAATCGAACTTATTACTGAACCTTACCATGGTCCCGTTATACCATTTAACTAAGGCGGCCTAGAAAAATTATAACATATCCTTATCTAGATTAAAACACTCTATTTCTCAATTGGTTCATAATAAGTGACTTTTTCGCAAATGCTTCCATCTTCTGATAACTTATATTCTTCATCTTCACAATAACTATCCATTTTAATAGAATCTTCAATTATACATTTCTTTCCATCTTTTTCGCCTAATTCACAACTATATTCCTTAGTCATCCAATACTTTTTACGACATACACCATTATCATTCTTAGTACCATTTGGACAACTATTTTTTACTTCAGCCTTCAATTCAGATTCTTTATATTCTTCACAACTTTTTCCATCTTCTGACACCTTTGTACATAACTTCTCTATACATTTTTTATCATCAGTAACATAAGTAGAACTGAATTGATCATCATCTTTAATATTATCAGATTCACAAGTAATAGTATCAACTTTATCATATTCCTTATCGCTAAAACACCAGTTATCACTACCAATAAAATAACCATCAGGACAATAAGATACTTTCTTAGCATCAATAGTTATTGTATTCTCACACATACCAGTTTCTTCATTATACGTATAACCATCACGACATTTAAAAGAAACATCCATAGTTTCTACGAGCTTACATTTATCATCCTCTAAATCACCCATAGTACAAGTAAGTGTTTTTTCTTTATCATTACAACTACTTAATATTAAAACCATAAATAACAAAATAAATATTCTTTTCATTATAACACAACCTTATACTAATAATTTTACAATAAAAAAAAGCAAAAAAAAACTACTAATAGTAGTTCCTTAAAACTATTCTTCAGTAGATTCTGCAACAGCTACTACTTCTTTACCTTTGTAGTAACCACATTTCATACATGCACGATGAGGTTGGATTGTTGCACCACATTTAGGGCATTTAGTTAAAGTTCCAACTTCTTTTTTTAAGTGAGTACGACGCATTCTTTTTTTAGTTTTACTTGTTCTTCTAAAAGGAACTGCCATGATTTCACTCCTTCCCTTCTTTTTCAAGTAGCTCTAACAAAGGAGCTAAT
>CAZJHG010000048.1:0-9318 GCA_964545885.1 uncultured Muribaculaceae bacterium
AAAAACAACTAAATCAGTCCCATTAAATATTCCTAAAATCAACTGAGATTTTTTAGAATTAGCAGGAATTAAATAATTATTATTACCATCCATATATCACACAACCCTTTCATATCTAACTATTTTTTAGAATCTTCCATTTGTTTACGAGTTGACTTATCAATAAATTCCTTAGTAGTAGGAATACCTTCAGCAACTGTTTTACCTTTCTTAGATGAACGAGTAATTGTTGTACTAGCTTCAAACTTAGAACTTTTATCAGCACTTAATTTTCTACCAACATGTAAGAATAATTCTTCAAGTGCCATACTTCCTTCAGCAGGATTCGAAGAAACATATCTTTTAGTATTATCATCAAATGTATAAGTAGTTTTTCTATCATTTCCGTCAGTAAATTCAAATGAGCGTTTTTCTTTAGCTCTATTAGAAGAATATGTACTATTATCACCAGGCTCAACAAATTCCGCAATAATATCATTGACAGTCTGCCCCTTAAATACATCACGCATACCATTACTAGATATATAATCAGCATTAGAACTCAAGAAACTTTGAACAATACCTTGAATAGCTACATCGCCAGCATTTGCAATAACCCAATCATCCAAAGCAGCTTCCATTAAATCTTTCTCAATCTTAATTTGACGTTGAATATTTGAGTATTCTCTAGACAATTCATCTTGAGTTTTCTTAGCTTCAGCTTTAAACTCTTCGGTAATTCGTTCTCTTAGACTATCACCAAGTTCTTCATCAGTACTTCTCAAAATTCTATCATAATCTGCTATTTGAGCTTGTGCAACATTAACGTCATTTTGAGCAGCATCAATTGCAGTTTGATCACCCAAAGTCTGTGCTGCTGCTAAAGCAGCTTGAGCACTAACAAGAGCATTATTAGCAGCAGTCCTATCATTAGAAACTTGAGTTCTATAATTACTAATAGCTGCAGCATCAACAGTTGCAAGACGTCTACGTAATTCTTCCGTATAAGATGATTCATCCCATTCCTCTTTATACTCACTAACAACTCTAGATTTATAGTCATTCATTCTCTTTTCATGTGCCTGAGCCTCAATACATTTTTTTAAAGCTTCAGCACGAGTATCGTCCTTAAGTTGTTTTGCAGACTTGGCAAATTTTATGTCTGCTTCTTCAACTTTAAGACTAACAGAAATAGTTGTCCAAGCATCAATTTTCTTGGCAAATTCTTCGGATTTTCTACCAAATCGAGTAGCTCTAAAGTATGCTTCCTGTGCTTCTTTTAATGCATTTTCTGCATTATTAATAGCTACAGGATCGCCACCGGCCAATGCTGAATTATATGCATTTTTAGCATGTTCAAGATTTTCCTCTGCTTTCCTTAATTTATCAGCATTATCTTCAGCAGTCTGATATTTGTTATCTAAACGCCTCTTAATTGCATCAGATTGAGCACGAACATCACCAAAATTCATAGCTGGTTTATGCCCATCTCTAAGAAATTGTTCGTAAACACTACTTCCTACACCACGTCCAAGTCCTCGAACACCAGCTCCAATTGCACTAAGTGGATTTTTATTTTTGTTAAAATTGGCACGTGCTTGAGCAAGACCATTTTGTAATCCGGCATTCCCCAAAGCATAAGCAGAAAATGCACCACCATCAGCAAGTTTTTTACGGAACCCTAAATTCATTGAACCTTTAGGAATACCTAGTGAACTAGTTATCAAATCTGGTGCACTCTTAGCAAATATAACTAATCCAAGAATCAACAAAGCCATTGCGAAAGCTCTTTCTGGCGCAGATAAATTACCATTCGCCCATAAACTAGAACCCGTAGAAAACAATTCTTGTAAATGCGATATTACATAAACAACAATATAAACAACTGAAATTCTAATAAACACCTCAAGGAACGTCGTAACTACACCAGTAACATACTTATGAAAATTATCTTTAAATTTAGGTAAAACCTGCATAATAAGTGGGATAGGAGCAATTATCTGATAATAGGCAAGCTTTGCAGCCCTAACACCCATATCAATACTAAATGAAGCAAAAGCATATAAACAGAAAGCACCACATACAGTAGAAATAAACCATTTATAAGTTATATCTCCATCTTGAAAAGCCTCTTTAAATGCTAAAAAAACATCAAAACTACCATCAGCAGCTGCAATAGTATAAGCATCTTCCAAAGAAATCTTTCCATCATAAGAATCTTTTGCTTTAGCTGCATCAACAACTTGCTCATAAGCATCCCAATCACTATCAGCATGTGCACAAAGATATACAGAAGCTGCAGTTCCAAGAGCAATAGATAATCCAAATGTAAATTCACTAGCTATCCATCCAATAACAGTAGCCGCAACACCAACAGCACAAGCGGCAGAATACCCAGCGGCCACAGCCATTACTTCATCGGCATCAACCTTGATTTCTGAAGCATCCTTACCATTAGCTGGATAAAAGAAAGCTTGCCATATACTTACAGCAGCCATCGAACCGCCAATATTTTTAATCTGAGCATCAGCACTACCAGAAGATGATACTAAACCAGATGTTCCTGCATTATCACTAGTATCCATTCTAAAGAAAACCTTACCTATTACATCTTGTTCCAAAAATAAGCCTTGCGCTTGATATAAAACATTAAATAAAACAGGAGTTATAGCTAACCCAATAACAGCAGTTATAACTCTTTTAATTGTACCAGAGCCAAAATCTCCTTTTGTTGCTTGATCAGGATCAATAATAGCTTTTAATATTGCATAAGAAAGAACAAAAAGCATTACTACTCCAACAATAACATATAGTCTATTTGCTATTTCATAATATGCATCAGAAGATAACAATCTAGCACTAGCTATAGCCATAAATATTTTATAAGCAGAATTAATTAAACCAAATACAATTGTATCAAGTAATAACCAAATCCCACCAAAAGTATCACCAATAAGATCACCAATACTAAACATTAATTGCATAAATATATTCCCCTTTCCTAACTAATTCCACAAGTACCATACCAACCAAGAAGTGGAAATATAAAGTTAATCAAAGTTGGAATAAAAAATAATATTAAAGCATATATAATTCTCTTACCAGCAGTCTTAGTAGACTTAGCTAAAGCATCTTTATCTTGACTAGCAGCTGCCTTAACAAAATCAACTACACACAAAACTACACACAAAATAGGACCAGCATACTTAATAACAGTAAATATCTGTTGTAAGAAATACGCAACAGAACTAGAATCATTAGGATCACCAAAAACAGAGTCATCTCCAGTACAATCTAAATCATCAAGTTTATAAACCACTCTACCATCTTCAGCAAAAACATATTGTGGCTCAACTAGAAAAAAAGTACAAAATAGTACCAGCATTATTATTGTTATTTTTTTATACATAGTATACACCTCTAATCATAAAAATTATAACACAAAAAAAATGATATTTAAACAAATATCACTTTAATTATCAAAATTTACTATTAACATCCACTTGGATTAGTTACACAAGCTTCACAAATAGAATAATCACCATCTGCATTAAAGCCATCAGCTAATGTAAAGCAGAAACCAACGATTGTAGGTATAAAGAAAATAACAATACCAGCAATAATTCTAAACATTAAAGATTTAGCAGCTTTCTTGATTTCATCATCTTTACTTGCAACAACAGCTTTTGCTAAATCTATAAATCCCATAATAATAACTAATAGAGGAATTACAATTTTAAATATACTAAGTATATTACCTACTAAAATCCATATAGATTTAGTTTTTGTACAAAAGTTAATTGCAGCTAATAAATTCATAAAAACATCTCCTTCACTCATAATAAAATTGTATTAAAATTTATATAATATGTCAAGTTTTTCTTTATTCTTTGACAATACCAAACAACCTTGCTGCCTTATTATTATCTGCAACAGGTCTATTTTTATCAAAACCTAATTTATTTAATAGTTCATCTAAAACTCTATGTCTATCTTTTTTATCGTCAAGAGGACATATATTATGGAAAACACTACATCCAGCTTCACTTTCAAAATCTCTAATATCAGTAGCATCAAGCAAACTCATATTTAAAATAATTTTCATATTTCTCATTTTATTTAAAACAGCTCTATCTTTTCTGATCATCTTATTTAATCTTAAAGTAGATGGTTCGATTAAATATAACATTTCAGAACAATTCGCTTCTTCATTGCTATCATTAACATCAATTAATATAACATTATAATTATTAACAGGATTATTAATAATAGAAGATAATTCTTTGCTACTAACACTTTTCATATCAGAATCATTAAAATATAAGAAATCATTTTTATCTAATTCTAAAGCTAATACACTATAATGCTCAGATAATTGCTTTTTCAACATATAAATTAAAGTAGTAGCTCCAGCATGTTCAGTTAAATCTTTAAATCCAATAACTCTAGTCCCAGACATAGTTGGCATCATAGCACTTGAATTTACAAAACTACTTTCGTTAGAAACTTGATTGAAACCAAAATTCCTTCCGCCTCCACCTTGTTGTTGGAAATTTCCCATATTACCTTGTTGAGGATTAGCATTTCCGAGTAAATGGAATTGAGCAACATCTTTATAAGTATTTGGATTATCAACTAGGTAAGCAATAGCATCAATGTTCCTAGTAAAATTATATATACCCATTGAAACTAATTCAGACATATATTGTGGTGAATTTACAATAGGAGAATCATCTAATAAAAGAATAATCTTAGACATATCCATCCCAAAAGATAATCTTTGAATTTGTGATATATCTTGATATCCAGATATTGCTGTAATATCTAAAATCATCTTATTAAAGAAGAAGTTATCAAATTGAGCAATCAAATCATCTACTTGAAACTCTCCATCAACAGTCTTAATCAAATCTATTTTAGTACTCAAACTAGATAACATAGCTCCATACTTATTAGAAACTATAACATTCATATAATCTTCCTCTCTTAAAATTAACCATAATAATCACCATTAATCATACTATCAGTAAAAATATCGTTAACAGGTTTATAAATTTCATCAGTAATTCCTTCTACCTTTACAGAAAAGAAATCTTGTAAAACAGGAAATTCCATTTTATAGAATAATCTAACTTTAAAGTAAACACTCCTATAAGTACCAGCAGCAACTCTACCAGTATTATATTTTGAAATACAATAATAATACTTGGTACTAGAATCAGCAGCTTCATAAGAAACACTATCAGCAGTTAATTCTTTAATACCAAGCCACTTATTACCATCATCTGGGCAATGTCCCTTTGCTAAATAACCATTTCCACTTAAATACAAATTAATAGTTTGGATAGCCCCAACCTTAACTTGAATATTTTCTCCAGTTTTAATTTTACTTACTCCAGTTTCACCTACAGCATTTGTAAATCCTTTATTTTTTTCAATAATAGTTAACACTTCATTCTTTAAACGAAATGTTCTAGAATAATCAACAGTAATCGCAATATAGGCAGCAAAAATAAGAATGAAAATAATTACAATTCCAAGTAACCAAATATTTGAAATACTTTCCTTCATATTTTACCTCCTAACAACTCTGATTAGGAATGGCTTGATCATTCCAATTGTATATAATACCAGTTTCACCTGATATATTAATATTAAAAATCGAATTAATTATAGGCCAGTTCAATTTAAAGAATACAACAACTTGATAATAAGCAGAACGTGGGTGGCCAACAGCCCCATTAACAACAACATTATTAGTACCATTAGCACAAGTACGCTCTACAATAGTAAACTTTTTAATACAATAATTAACATCTTTTGTAGTAGATGAATTACATATTCCGGTTTCACTACAAGTTGTAGAATTCAAAAATCCATACCAAGGTTCTTCTTCACTGGTATTTTCAGGGCAATTACCAGTAGAAGCATAACCAATTCCATTTAAATATTCATTAATAGTATTAATAGATTTATAATTTATACCATTATAATGCTCAATTGTTGTAATTATTTCATCCTTTAATCTAAAACATCTTGAATAGTTAGTAGATACACTAATAAAAGTAGTAAATAATACTACAAAAACTAAAACAATACCATATAACCAAGTACCACCAATAGCTTCCTTCATCAGTCCACCTACCCTCTAAAAGGACATGTAAAAATGTCACTAGTATCATTCGGAGTATGACAATAAGCTTTTCCCTTATCAGAACCACTTAAAATATAACCATTATCACATACGGCATTAGAACAACTTGAAGAATTATAAAAACCTTCTTTAACCATTGGCCATACCACAGTAAAGAAAACGACCGCTAGTAGTGCAACGGCCGTAAAAATGATAACAGTAGCATTTAATTCACCAGTAGCTTCTTTCATCCGATATCACCTTTTATTCTTTATAAATTAACTAATTGCATTGTTTGAAAAATTCTTTGCCATTGTAATAAGCAGTACAATTAAAGTTTTCGCATTTAACATAACCATCTTGATTAGCAGCATTAATATTCTTATCACGTGTTTCATAGTTACCATTGTTATCAAGACTTGAACATGCAGTTTGAATAGCTAAGTTTGATTGAATATTAGGCCAAACAAACACAGTAAATAACAAACCGACTGCTGCTATAGCAACAACAGTAATAACAGTCATATTTAATTCTCCTGTAGCTTCTTTCATATATAAATCATCCTTTCTTTACCTTATTTATAATTAAATTATACAAGCATTTACTTTCAAATTCAAGAGAAAACTATGTACTTAACATATTCATAACGAATATAACTAAAAGTATCATAACACCAACACCTGTACAAACAAGCATACTCATAGTTTTACTTTCCATTTTCTCTAAACGTTGTTTATATCTATTTTCTCTAGCTTTTTGTTGTAAGTTTGAAATAGTTTTAGAGAAAGTAATAAGTTGTTCTTGTTTTCTTTCTTGTCTACCTAAACTCAAACGATACAACAAACGCATCATACGCATTGAATCTCGAACAGGATACTGTTGAGCAAATTCCATATATGGAGTAACTGTAGAATCACCAGCATTAATTTTATTTATTAAATCAATAAGTCCATCTCTAAATATCTCTGGAGCATCAGGTATCGATTTACCTAAAGCAACTGGTACAGTATAGTGTTGAATCAAAATCTCTAACCCTTTTAAGTAATAAGGCAACATTGAATCAATTTTGTGTAAATGTTTCTTATAAAAACTTTTTAAATTTGAATAATCCATTTTGAAAACAACAAAACCAACTACAACTGAAACAGCAACCATAACAGCTGACATTTGACCTAAAAACATAAATAACATCAATACTATAACAAGTAAACCATTTTTTATACGTTTTTGAAACAAAACATCTGGATCAACACCTTCACCATACTTAGCTCTAACCAAGAAGTCATAATCATCTTCTTTAAGTTTCATAAATAAATCTTGATTATCATAAATAAATTTATTTGGTTTAATATAACCATTAACAGTAAGTATAACAAAAGCTAAAATACCAACTATAAGGATCTCTAAATACATAATTATTCAACCCCCACATCTTCGTTATAATATTTTTCACCAGAAATTAAGAAATAACAGTTAATAATTATTATTGCATGTAATATTAACGGAACATAAAATGTTTCTAACATTTTCGTATATTCATCAGTACCAAATAATAATTGCATAACAAGTACTAAGATAAATAATGCTCCACCAAATGTTAAGAACTTCTTGTGGAAAACTTGTCTATCCATTCTATCTCTATATACACCTTCAACTAATGCATCTATATCCATTGACATCAATTCTAAGGCTTCACCAGAATCTCTAGCACCTTCTTTAGTAATTTGTAAGAACAATTGATGCATATTCTTAACCATATAATATGGATAAGCTTCATTAAAGAAATCTATAGATTGATCGATAGTACCATTTTCATAAGCCATTTGACTCATTCTTTTAACATCTCTTAATACAGGATCTTGTAAAATACCAGAATCCCTAACCCCCTCTAGAGATTTAACAAAACTCTGTGTAGTTGTAAATTCCATAATTACGTTAGTAGTATATACTTGAATTTGTTCAAATATATACTCACTATATAATCTTAAAGTTCTAAGATAAGCCAAATAAGGTACAAAACAAATAGCTATAATAGTATAAACAATAGTAGTAGGAACACTATAAAAGAACAAAAAAGTTAATACAGCAGCAGCACCACCTAATAACAATACTTGAGTAGCATACTGTCTTGGAGTATATTCATAACCAAGCTCTTTAGTTTTTTGTTTAACTTCTTTATAACTATAAGGAGCATAAGTATTATATATACCAGATACAGTATCAGCAAAAAACTTATAAACATTATCTCCCGTATTATAACGATATGCTAATACAAATATAGCAATAGCTAAAAGTATAATTAACTCCATATATTCACCTTCTTATTATAAAACTTCATTAACTGTTGTAACTTGCTGTGGAACAGTTTGATTATTAACAAGCTGTGACGCAGCAACTTGAATTTGAGACTGAGGTTGAACCTGTGAAACAGTTGCATTAACTGCAGAAGTTGGTTGAACAATTGTTTGAACAGGTTGAGTTGCAACCTGCTGTACAGTAGGAGCAACTTGAGGCTGAACTTGAGTAACCGGTTGTGCAACAACTTGAGGTTGCGTAGTACCAGCATCTGCCTCAGTAGAAGAATTCAAAGCATCATTCAATGCTTCAGAAGAAGTCTTCTTCAAAGCAAGATTATCAGCAGTAGAATCCCTATAATTAGATAAATCTTCCTTAGTTTCAGCAGCCCCTAAACCAAATATATCATCATTTTCAAAATAAACATTACCTATAGCTAAATAATCAATTAACTTCTTAGTAGGATTTCTTAATGTAACCTTACCATCTAAAGTCTTAGAATATAAAATATTCGACATCGGTCTATTAGTTTCATCATCTACATAGAACTCACAAATTTCCATAATCTCACGTTGAAATCTACCTAAAGCTTTTGAAAAATATCCTTTAACATAAATACCTATCTGAACATATCTATGAATAGAACACAAATATTGATCAATATCTTGACTTCCCTCTAACAAAGCATACATACGCATTGGTATACTAGATGCTTTATCAGCATGGATTGTAGATATTACATGGTGTCCAGAAGATATAGAGTTACGAACCGCCATAACCGCCTCAGCAGAACGAACCTCGGCAAGTAATATCCATATTGGGTTCTGTCTCATACACGCAACTAATGCATCAGTATAAGAAGCGATATTGTTAGTTTTCATAGCTACAATATCTCTATGTGGAAATATCC
>CAZJHG010000049.1:0-8469 GCA_964545885.1 uncultured Muribaculaceae bacterium
GTAGAAAAGAGGCTGCAAAATACAACGACAAGCTAAACAGCCGAGAAAGTGCATCTGAACTTCTCGGCGTGTCTGTTTCTTCACTTGCGGATTACGAACTCGGCAATACAAAGGTCGTTCCAGTTGACAAAGTGGTACTTATGGCTGATTTGTACAACGCTCCGCAATTACTGAACAGTTATTGTGCCTCTGAATGTCCGATTGGTTGCAGACGGGAGATTGCAACTGAAATCCAGTCGCTGGAACGCACGGTGGTTTGCTTATCCGATGCACTGTCGGACGGAAAGCTCCAAAAGTATATGGACAGACTGACACATATAGCGATTGATGGAAAAGTAAACGAAGACGAAAAAGACTCGATGAATGAGATTGTGGCATATATGAGCCACCTGAAAAAGCTTTTGGAAGAGCTACTGCTCTTTGATGAGAAAAGACGAGGTGGCGAAAGATGACAAGTGTTGAAGAAATGAGAAAGTTGTTAGCCGAGCAATTCGGGATTAGAACCGATGAGGAATTAGATGAAGCTCTAAAAAAGATTGGAGGAATACGAATTGGAATATTTGTCGATGAACCGAAACAACAGGTACAGGCGATTACGGCGGCTGTTTAGAAGATATAAGCTGTACATAGTAAGCATCGCATTTGTGCTGGCAGGACTTCTTCTGTTTTATTTTGTCAGCAGTGCTCAAACGGTAGCACAGTCAGCACCAAACGAAAGCCGTTCAGCTTCGCAAGACACAATTTGCGATGTGCGTGTTATTACAACAGAGGCGACAGGAGCAGCTCCGCAAGTTGTAGATACGGTGTCGGTTGAAAGCACCGAGCCTACAGAAATACCGATTAACAAGTCGGATGTCGAAATGCTTGCAAAGCTGATTTGGGGAGAAGCACGAGGCGTTCCGTCAGTAGAACAGAAAGCGGCGGTTGTTTGGTGCGTTCTTAACAGAGTTGACTCGCCTTTATATCCAGACAGTATTGAGGCTGTAGTCACTCAGAAGTATCAGTTCAGTGGTTATAAGGAAAGTTACCCACTGACTGATGAATGTATGGAAATAGCGGAAGATGTACTCGTCAGATGGTATCAGGAAAAAGCTGGTGCAATCGAGGTCGGTCGGGTGCTTCCGAAAGAATACCTATATTTCGTGGGAGACGGCGTTCTGAACTATTTCAGTAAAGAGTGGAAGTCGCAAGATTATTACGACTGGAGTCTTCCCTCTCCGTATCAAAATTAGGAAGGAGGTGCAGAAATGACCGAAAAGATTGCAAGAGAAATCGATGAAGCTCGTAAAGCAGCAGAAGCTGAAATAGGTTTCGCAGTATCGGACGAGTTTGCGGAACGCATCCTCGAACTCTGCAAGCGAAAGTGCTTGTGTGCGAAGAAAAACGAAGACTACTTGCCGATTATGTTCAGGTTCGAGTTGCCAATGAAAGTAACAGCAGAAGCTCTCAATGAGTATTCAAAGGCAATGCAAGAACTCAGGAAAGGAGATGAAATGTATGTGCAGTGTATGTCACCAAACGCCGTGCCATCCGCAATGCCCCTATGCACCTGAACCGCCAGCTGTTTACACTTGCAAGTGTTGCAACGAAGCGATTGTAGTCGGAGATGAATATTACGAAATGGATGGCGACTACTACCACGAGGAGTGCTTCGAGGACAACGCTCTTGAGCTATTGCTTAAATGCTCAGATGCGAGTAAAGGCACGGCAGAGGAGGACGATGGCTATGAGTATTGAAGTTCCGTCCTTTGATGAGCTTGTATTCGAGGAAGAAAAGCACATCTACCGATTGAACGGTGCGTATGTACCAGCAGTAAGCACCGTGATGAAACCGTTGTCACAGGCACTGTACAGAGATGTTGATGAAAGCATTTTGAACAAGGCAGCCGAAAGAGGAACTGCGGTCCATAATGCAATCGAGAACTATGTCTTATACGGTCTGAAAGACATTGATGAAGCCTATGCTGGGTATTTTAGAGCGTTCAGAAGCTGGTGGAAAGAAGTTCAGCCAGAACCGCTTGCTACTGAGTGCAGGGTGTATCACAAAGTTCTTCGCTATGCAGGAACAGCAGATATGCCAGTTATAGTAGACGGCAAGAAAATCCTTGTCGATTTCAAGACATCAGCAGGAATTAACAAGATGCTGACAGGCGTACAGCTTGAAGCGTATGCCAAAGCGTATGAGAGCCACGGATTTATGTTCGATGGCAAAGCCATTTTGCACTTGCAAAGCAACGGTCAGTACAAGTGGATGTACTACGATAAGAATGACAGCGAAAGCTGGGAAGTCTTCGGAGCGTTGCTTACGGTGTTCAATCACATTCAGAAATACAGATGGAGGAAGTAATCAGATGAATAACAACGAAGAAAAAGTAGTGGCGGTTGTTGAGCCTCTCACATCCGCAGGAGAAGACGAACTGGCTGTAGAGGTTACTGACATCGAAGTCAGAGCCGAAGGACTTATTGTAACTGACGACCAGCAGTACACGGAGGCTGGAGAGTTCGGAGTTTTGCTCAAGCAGAAGATGGCAGAAGTAACAGCCTTTTTCGCTCCGATGAAGAAAGCCACACACGATGCTCACAAGCAAGTGTGCGACCGAGAGAAACAGATGCTCACGCCTCTCAAAAATGCAGAGAGCATCCTGAAAAAGTCTATGGGTGCTTATGCTTTGAAAAAAGAACAGGAACGCAGAGCAGCTGAAGAAGCAGCAAGACGCTTGGCTCAAGAGGAAGCTGACAGAAAGCTCGAAGCCGCTATTGCCGCCGAGCAAAGCGGAGATGCAGATGCCGTCAAAGCAGCAATGCTTGATGCAGAAATCGCAGACAGTGCATCGAGAATGGTGGTTGTTGAGCCTGATACGCCGAAAGCAAAGGGTGTCAGCGTACAGAAAGACTGGGAGATTACAGGCATCGACTTGAGTCAGGTCCCTGACACGGTAGCAGGAGTTCTCATTCGACCCGTTGACACGGCTGCGGTAATGAAGCTTATAAGAGCTTCTAAAGGCACAATCGAAATTAAGGGCATTACTTATCAGGAAACAGCTAAAATGAGCTTCAGGAGGTCTTAAATCGATGGCAAATGAACTTATGGCAGTAAATTACGAAACTGCACTCGGAAATGTCCAGTTGGACGCAGAAACAGTAAAGCAATATCTCGTCAAAGGCAACGGAGCTGTCTCCGACCAAGAGGTTTTCTTGTTTGTAAAGATGTGTCAGGCACAAAAGCTCAATCCGTTTGTGACTGGCGAGGTCTACCTCATCAAGTTCGGCAGTCAACCAGCACAGATGGTCGTCGGCTATGATACCTACAAGCGTAGAGCTGACGAAAATCCTGCACACCTGTACACTGAAAGTGGCATCGTTGTTTGCAGAGGTCAGTCTGGAGAAATTGTTCAAAAAACAGGAGCTTGCCTCTATCCGTCAGAAACTTTGGTAGGCGGTTGGTGCAGAGTTCACAAGCTCAAAGGTGATAGAGAAGTTGTCACTTTCAAGGAAGTCGGCTTCGGCGAGTATAACAAGGGCAATGCTATCTGGAAAGAAAAGCCTTGCACGATGATTGAGAAGGTAGCAATCAGTCAGTGCCTCAGAGAAGCTTATCCGAAAGACTATGAGGGTCTGTACACAACGGAGGAACTCGCCCCTGCTCAGTATACAGTCGTTGTGGACCAGAATGGTGAGGTTATGAATGATGACCCCCCAGTAGAAGACCGTGTAATCACCCAAAGCGAACGTAAGCAGATGTTTGCGAAAGCTCAAAAAGCGTTCGGTGCTGAGAGAGGAAATCAGATTATCAAGCAGTGCCTTGAAAGCGAAGGAATGGAGTCCACTGCTCAGATGATGAAAAGTGCGTACGACCGCATCGATGCTCGCCTCGATGATTTGATTATCGCAGAAGCGGAAAATCAAGAGCCGAACGCAGAAGAATGATGACAACTGGGAACAGGCGGTTGCTCCCTGCCTGTTCCTTGATGAAAGAAGGTGATGAGAGTGCATTGGATAGCCGTACACGAAGAAGTGCTCGGCAGCAAGTTGAGAGGGTTCAGAAAACGAGTTAAATGCTCGGAAGCAGAAGCTCTTGGCATCCTGACAGTGCTATGGCTGTGGGCAAGGAAAAATGCCGATATTACAGGCTTGCTTGGCAACACAGACAGAGAAGATATTGCCGCAGCAATAGGCACTTCGTTAAGCGACGGTTTGAACGCCAAAGCAGTTACCGACGCTCTGATTAAAGAAGGTTGGATTGATGAGCAAGACGGTCAGCTTTACATCCACGATTGGTACGAGTGGCAGCAGTATTGGTACAACTACCTCGACAAGAAAGAGAAAGACAAGCTTCGTAAGCGACTTGAACGAGAACGCCAGAGAGAAAGCCAGCCGCAAGTTCCAGTTCCGAAGGAAGACGAGCAAGCTGCTCCACCTCCTGCATCCGAGGAAGAAAAGCCAAAGAAACCGCAGAAAAAGAAGTGTGCTGAAAGCGTTTCTATGAGAGAAGAAGAATATGCAAAGCTCGTTGAAGCATACGGAGAGCCGTTCACAGAAAAGCTCATCGAGGAACTCAACAACTACAAGCTTGCCAACGGAAAACGGTACAAGGAAGATTACAGAGCTATCTTGAATTGGGTTGTTGAGAAGTGTGAAGGCAAATATCCGCAACTCAGAGCAGCTTCTAAGCAAGCTCGGAAAACACCTTCAGGGAGCAACCCATTTGCTGATTATAAGTGAGAGGAGGCGTGAATATGGCAGAAGAAAATGCTTTCGCTTCGGTGGTGATGAACATAGCCGCAAATCAGAGAGCATTGCATCCTCCGCAAGAAGGAGATTACAGAGGCGATGACGGTTATCTCTACTGTGGCAAGTGCCACACGAGAAAAGAGTATGAAATCGAGCTTCAGGGTACGAAAAAGTTCAAAGTTCCTTCAATGTGCCAATGCGAAAAAGAAAAGCAGGAACGAGAAAAGGAACTTGAAAGAAAAAGGAAGCAGATGGAACGCATTGCTTCTCTCAAGCGTAACAGCCTGATGGATAAAAAGTTCGAGTCCTGTAGCTTTGCTTCTGTTGCTATCACTGAGAACAACAAGCGTCAGGTCAAGGTTTGCAAGAGATACGCTGAGAAGTTTGGTGAAATGCTCGCCAAAAATCAAGGTCTTCTGATGTACGGTGATGTCGGCACTGGAAAAACACACTTGGCTTGCTGTATCGGAAACTACTTGATGGAGAACTTAACGACTGTGTTTGTAACATCGCTGATTAAGATACTCCAGAAAGCAAAGTCTTTCAGAAATGAAGAAGATGAAGCCAATTTCATTGCGAAAATGAACAGTGCTGATTTACTGATACTTGATGACCTCGGTGCAGAAAGAAGCACCGATTACGCATTGGAGATTGTGTACAATGTCATCGACAGCAGATACCGTGTCGGCAAGCCGATGATAGTTACCACGAACCTGACACTTGTGGAAATGCAGGACACTCCAGACATCAGGTACAAGAGAATATACGACAGAATTTTTGAAGTCTGCTATCCTCTGGAGTTTACGGGCAAGTCTTGGCGAATGAAAGAGGCTGCAAGCAGATTTGATGAAATGAAGTCATTACTGGAGGGATGAATATGAGGCTCGAAATTTTCAAAGAGGAAGACAGAATGGCTGTAGCTTCAGTTCTCGTGAAGAACGGCTATAAAGTCTATCAAGGCAAGGAGAGAAAAACACCGACCAGCAAGTCGTATGTTTATTACCTCGAAGCCGAGAAAGTAAAGGACGGTGAGAACGATGAAAGTTAGTTTTACGGTATTGGGAGAGCCACAAGGCAAAGGCAGACCGAGGTTTTCAAAAGTCGGCAACTATGTGAAAACATATACGCCAGACAAGACGGTTGCGTATGAGAACCTTGTAAGGCTTGAGTATGAGCGTCAGTGCATCGGCAAAAAATTCGCTGATGATGAACGACTCGATATGCGTATTTTTGCTTATTACGGAGTGCCAAACAGTGCAAGCAAAAAGAAAAAAGCAATGATGCTTGAAGGCGTCATCAGACCGTCGAAGAAACCCGATATGGACAATGTTGTAAAGGTTATTGCTGACAGTCTTAACAATGTTGCCTATAAGGACGATACGCAGATTGTGGATGCAATGGTGCGTAAGTTCTATTCGGACACGCCAAGAGTAAAGGTTGTTATCCAAACAGCAGGAACGGAGGCTACCGATGAAGGAAATTGAGTGGAGCGAATTGTACGGAGTTGGAGAGATTGTCTGCACTTGTGACAATTGCAGTTCAGAGGAACGCTTCGATTTTGACAACAACTATCCCGATTTCAGAAAAGTTCAAGATGAACTCAAGCAAATCGGCTGGATGCCTTGCAAAGTAAACGGAGAATGGCACGATTTTTGTTGCGAGAAGTGCCGAAATACTTATATCAGAGAAAACTGAAGGAGATTTGATTATGAATAGCAACGATATTTTGAAACTGAACATCAACAGCAACGCTTTTGAAAATCTGAAGGCTGACTTCGACAAAGTTTTGAGAAGAACGCTCGGCAATATGCAGATTAAGGAAAGCGATGAAGCAACACTAACCCTGAAGTTGAGCATTAAGCTCACTGAAATGGAAGTTCCCGATTTCGAGGCGACATATCCAAACGCTATGAGAAAAATCCATAAGCCTCGTTTCGACCACAAAGTAAGCTCTGTTATGCAGATTAAGACCGAGGAGTCTGGACACCTGAAAGGCGAATATGAGCTTGTGTGGGACGAAGATGCTCAGGACTTCGTTATGAAGCCTATCGACAATGGACAGAAAACGCTGTTTGATGATGACATCATCAACGGAGATTACGCAGTTGTAGTGGACGCAGAGGATGTGGAAGATGACGCTCCGAAAGCTCTCCCTGCATCACAGCCGCTTCTCGATGCACCTGAAGACGGTGGTTACGAGTATGAGGAGGATGACGATGAATAAAGTATTTTTGACAGGCTATATCGCTTCTGATGTAGAGCTTAAAACTACGGCACAAGGCACATCGGTCACGACCTTCCAGTTGGCTGTAAAGCGACCGAAAACAAAGAACGATACCGCCGATTTCATCACGATTGTCTGCTGGCGTAGCACAGCAGAGTTCGTTTCCAAGTATTTTAGAAAAGGAAGCGGCATTGAAGTCAGCGGCATCATCACCGTCAGAAAGTGGCAGGATAAGGACGGAAACAACAGATATTCTACCGAGGTAATAGCCGATGAGGTTGATTTCGGAAAGAAATCGAAAGATGATAATCAGCAAGGTCAAAGCTACAGCCAGCCGCAGTACACACCGCCTCAAAACACCGACTTTGAAGAAATCGGAGATGACGACGATTTACCGTTCTAATCACACAAGGAGGTCCTTTATGGAAGTCAGGAGAGGAGATATTTATATGGCAGACCTAAGCGGCGACAGCATCGACTCGGTATGCAGAGTTCGCCCCGTCCTGATAGTTCAAAACAATAAAGGCAACGCTCACAGTACGAGCTATATAGCTGCTCTGATTACGAGCCAGCCGAAAAAATATCTCCCGACGCACATCGTTCTCGGAAAACGGTGCGGTCTTAAAAAAAAGAGCACCGTTCTCTGCGAACACCTTGTAACTGTACGACGGGAGATGTTGATGAACTATATCGGAACGATTGTAAACACGGAAGATGAAGCCAAGCTCGATAAGGCTTTGTCCGTATCGCTTCAACTGCCAAAGAATAGATAAAAAAGAACAGCCACCCACCGAAAGACGATAAGTAGCTGCCTGAATGTATCAAATTTAGTATAGCACTTATTACCCGAAAAGTCAAGTGGGTGGAGGGAGGTTCTCGTGGTGAAAGAAATTCCACAAAATGTCCACGGACAGTCCGAGGACGAGAAGCAAAAAGAAATGTTTGAAGCGATGAGAAAGCGTCTGTCTGCCTATAGGACACTGAATGAGGAAATCGATAACGAAATCGAACGCCTTGACCGTATGCAGACGAAAGCAACTTCGGTAGGCAGTCCAGTTCTTTCTGATATGCCTAAGTCACCATCGCCTGTATACGACAGAATGGCAGATACGGTAGCCAGAATAATCGACCTCGAAAACGAAATCAAAGAGCTTGTTGCCGAAAGAGACAAGGAACGAAAAGAAATCGAGGGACTTGTAAGAAATCTTGGCAAGGCTGGAGAACGAGCTGTTATTCGCTCCAGATACCTCGACCTTGAGGACTGGGAAGATGTACAGTTTCTTTTGTTCGGAAGCAAAGCCGATTTCGACAGCAGATACGACGATTACAAGCAGAGGATGTTCAGGTGGCACAGAGCAGCCATTGAAAATCTCGCAAATATCAGTACTTGAAACCATCGGCACGAGCTGGTGGTTTTTGTTTCTAATTTGTAAACTTTAAGAAATTTTTTTCAAAACTTCACAAAATAGCTTGACTGTCTCCGAAACAGTCTGTTACGATTAAAGAAAAAGGAG
>CAZJHG010000050.1:0-8382 GCA_964545885.1 uncultured Muribaculaceae bacterium
GCTCTTTGCTTTTTGATTATTTAGATTTATATAATTATGAACATAGTGAAGAAGAGGAGACTACTAAAGAGTAGTTTTTTTAATTATATTGTAATAAATAAAATGCAAAAAAATAATACCTGTTTGGGTATTATTTTTTTGTTATTAAGAATGATATAAGAATTTGTGGATCTTCATCATTCATTACTATTTTATAAATTAAATCTATTATAGGCATTTTTATTTTTTTATTTTTAATTAATTTATAGATACTTTTTAGTGTGTAATATCCTTCTACTGTATTTTCTTTTAGATGCTGTTCTTTTTCTTCTTTGGTTGCTCCAGCACCAATGATACGACCAAATGAGTAGTTTCTACTTTTTGTTGATGTACATGTTAGCAATAAATCTCCAACTCCGGCAAATGATGTTATTGTTTTAGGATTACCACCTAGAGCACCTATAAGATTTTTAATATCATTTAGAGCTTCAGTAATTAAGAAACTTTGGGTTGATTCTGGATATCCCATACCATCTAGCATACCGGCTGCTACAGCAATTATGTTTTTAACGCTACCACATATTTGCACTCCTATAAGGTCATTAGTTGGTCTTAATTTTAATGTATCGTTTTCTAAGGCTTTTTCTATTAGTCTGATTGCCTTTTTACTATGAGATGCTAGTGATAGTCCAACCGGATTATTTGAGGCCATATCTATTGCAAATGATGGTCCAGAGATAATTGCGATGTGTTTTGTTTTTAGATTTTCGTGAGCAATATCACTTAGGAAAGCACATGATGTATTTTCAATACCTTTTGATGCTATACATACTACTGTTTTTTTAGTTATATAAGGATTAATGTTTTTACATATACTTCCTACGAAAGCAGCAGTTGATGTAATAAATATTATATCAGCGTCTTTACAAGCTTTTTCGTATGAGATTGTTAGTTTGATGTTTTTTGGCATATCTATACCAGATATAACATCTTTAATAATGTGATTGTCTTTGATGTATTTTTCATACCTTTCGTCAGATTCTGTCCACATTATTAAGTCTTTTTCATTTTTGTTTAGAGCCATGGCGATTGCTGCACCATATACTCCTGTTCCTATTAGAGCTATTTTCATTATTTTTCACCTTTCATTTCTTTATGTAATTTATTTAAATTAGCTTCATATTTATTATCTCTTGGTTTGTAGTATTTTTTATTTTTGATGTTATCAGGAAGATATTGTTGTTTTACCCAAGAATTAGGATAATCATGGGGATATTTGTATAACGGAGAATTTGTTTTAATGTGTTCCGGTAAATTACCAGTTGTTCCGTTTTCAATATCTGCTAGAGCTTCATCTAGTGCTAGATGAGCTGAGTTACTTTTAGGACTTAGAGCCATTTCTGTTACCAGTGTTCCTAGTGGAATTCTTGCTTCTGGTAACCCAACAAGTTCTGCTGCATGGATTGCTGCCATTACTTTTGGCCCCATAGCAGGGTTGGCTAGGCCAATGTCTTCGTATGCTATAACACTTAATCTTCTGTAAATACTATCTAAGTCTCCTTCATTTATTAGTCTTGCTAAGTAGTGAAGAGATGCATCTACATCTGAACCTCTTATTGACTTTTGAAGACCTGATAAAACGTCATAGTGTCCATCTTCATTGGCGTCTGAAAAAAAGACGGCTTTGGCATTTATGTTTTTAACAACTTCTAAAGTTACGTGTTTATCTTTAGTAGCATAGTAAGCAACTTCAAGTAAATTGATAGCACTTCTTAAATCTCCAGAAGATAATCGAGCTATTGTATTTTTAGCATCTTCGTCAATAATAATATCTTTTAAATACTTAGATGCTTTGTTTAATCCATCTTTTATATCTTCGATAGTTAGTTCTTTAAGTTCAAATATTTGACAACGACTTCTGATAGCTGGATTTATTTTATGATATGGATTTGATGTAGTCATTCCAATTAGAATAATTAAACCATTTTCAATATATGGAAGTAATAAATCTTGTTTATCTTTGTTTAATCGATGTATTTCATCCATTATAATAATCATTTCGCCATTCATTTTAGCTTCTTCGATTACAATATCAAAATCTTGTTTATTATTGATTGTTGCATTTAACATACGATATGGTTTATTTATTTGATTAGCTATTGCACAAGCAATAGAAGTTTTTCCTATACCTGGTTTACCATAAAGAATCATACTAATTATGTGATCGTTTTCTACTAAATTTCTTATTACTTTGTTTTCACCAATTAAATGTTTTTGACCAATTATATCATCAAGACATTTTGGTCTTAATTTATCTGCGAGTATTTCCATGCTGATCACCTTAATTAATTATATCAGAATATGACCTGCTTGTGGAGTTTTTTAATTTTTTTTAATGTTTTGTGCTATAATTGTTATTATAGGAAGGTGGTGTAAAAAATATGAACGGAATGAATAATGAGAATAATAATGTATATGCTCCAACTAATAGAATAAATGGAGGTATGAATAATCAAAATGGTTATTTTAATGCTAACGATGGTTCTCAATTAGGAAATGTAGAAAATAAGCCTAAGAAGAATGGAAATAAAGTTTTTGTTATTTTATTGGTAGTGTTATTAGTTGCTAGTGCTGGATTCGGTGGATGGAAACTGGGTTCAATGTATGGTAGCAACGAAAATAATGTAAATAATCAATCGCAAAAAGATGGAATTACTAAAGAGGGAAATAATGATGACGAAGTGAAAGCTGAGGAAAAAAATATTCCTGAAAAGAACAGTAATTATACATTCTATAAAGAAGAGACAGCTGAGTATAATATAAAAAACGATAAAGTAGAAGTTTTATATTATTATTACTTAGATGAAGAAAACCTTAAAACTAATGGAGATGAAAGTGTTACTAAGTTTATTATTCGTCGTGAAGCTTTTGTAAAAGGAAAATCATTTACTGATATCTTAATTGTTGGTTATGTTGATAATAAAGGCGATGCTGATGCATATATTACTAACGATTTAAAATCTGCGACTTCAAGTTATGTAGCTGATACTGAAAATGATGATAGTTATCTTATTTTAAGTTTAGGTGATACTAAGAATTTAGTTTATGATGGAATTTTTGCTCAGCATGATACTTATAATGTTAATGCTTATTTAGTTAGTAAAGATGGCACTTTATTGAAAAAAATTACTGTTATAGATGCTGGTTCTTCTTTAATTGGTATTTTTATTAATAAAAGTGAAGTTGGCGATAGAAAAACTTACTCAGCAAGTGAATATAAAGATAAAGGGATTGAAGTTGAAGATAATAAAGCTGTTGTATATTTTGGTAATAATGTTTTAGATATTCACGATAATTTTATTTATTATGTTGCAGCTGATAGTGGTGTAACCAAGAATTTAGAATATAAACTTACTATTAATAATGGTGTTTTATCTGAAAAACTTATTAATACTTATTCTAGAGATGATATTGAGGCAGCTGGTGCTGAATAATTATTATAATTATAGAAATTAATCAAACTAATCTTTGATTAGTTTTTTTGTGATTTACTTTTTATGATAAATTTTATATAATTTTATAGTAGGGTGGTAATATGAAAGAAGAATATGTTCCTAGTGAATATATTAATAAATATTTAAAATACTTAGAATTTGAAAGAAAATTGTCTAGTAATACTATCAAAAGCTATTTAAATGACTTAAAAGATTTTGATAAGTATTTTAAAGGCGAATTAATTAGTGTTCAATATAATGATTTAAAAGAATATATTGCTACTTTACAAGATAAAAATTCTAGGACTATATCACATTATATTACAGTTATTAATTCATTTTATTCATTTTTAATAAGTGATAATTTGATAAAAGAGAATCCTTGTAATAATTTAGCTAGTCCAAAAATACCTAGGAAGTTACCTAATTATTTGACTGAAGAAGAAGTAAACAAATTACTTGATATTAACCTTCTTACTCCATATGATTATCGTAATAAAGCTATGATGGAGTTACTTTATGCAACTGGACTTAGAATAACAGAATTATGTAATTTAAAAATAATTGACGTTGATATTAATAATTGTTTTATTAGGGTAATGGGAAAAGGTAAAAAAGAAAGAATAGTTCCAGTTACTGATTTAGCTTTAAAATACTTGACTATCTATGTTACTGAATATAGGAATATAATATTAAAAAATAAAGTATCAGATTACTTATTTATTTCTAATAGTTTAACTAATATAAGTCGACAAGGTTTTTTTAAAATACTAAAGAAAGAATGTAAAAGAGCTGGTATAGAAAAAAATGTATCGCCTCATATTTTAAGACATTCATTTGCTACTCATTTATTAAAACATGGAGCAGATTTGAGGATTATTCAAGAGTTATTAGGGCATGAAGATATATCGACTACACAGATATATGCTCATTTAGTTAATGAAAAAATAAAAGATGATTATGAATATCATCCAAGAAACAAGATTTACAAGGAGGAATTATGAAAAAGTTTTTACCTAAATTAATATTAATAATTGCTATAGTAGGAGTTGCAATTGGTGGAAAGAAATACATAGATTATAAAACTGAAGACTATAAAGAAATAGTTAATAAAAGTCTAACAGATTATTTTATATCTGGTGATGTTTCTAAATTAGACGATGTTATTGATGTTTTAGAAAAATATGAAGATGATGAAGACAAAAGAAGTGAAATTCAGTCTTATAGTTTAGATATAGTTGGTAGTTGGTATCTTTATTTAGATGATAAGTATTATTGTGATAATAAGAATTTGAATTCATGTGAAGCTCAACTAGCTGAATTTAATTCTTTAAATGAAAAATTAAAAAAATTATATGAAACAAAATGTGATGATGGTTTTACTATTATAATTCCTAGTTCATATACTAATTTAAAAAATCAAGGTGATGTTAAAGTTGCTGCTTTACAAAAGGTAGTTAACTTACCATCTTCTACTAGTCCAAAAGATAGTGAAACAATTAGAAAAGCAAAATGCTCTTCTGCAACTGATTGTGAGAATTGTAGAAATAATCTTTGCTCTTGCTATTATACTGATGAAAACAGTAATAGAGAAACTGTTACTTGTTATGTACCATCTGCAAACTAAAAGAGGAACATTAATTAGTTCCTCTTTTTAAATTTAATTACTTATTATTACATTTTGCACCAGAGTTCTTTTGAACTTTTGATGAATTATGACATTTTGAATTAGTTCTAGTATTACTAGATTTTTTATTTTGATTTTTGTTCATATTTTAACCTCCTAATAATATTATTATCTAATTATTTAATTTTATTATGGTAATACTTGGTAAGATAATAAATATATTATTATATGAAGAAAATATATCCTTTAATTATTGCGTGTATAGCTAGCTTAGCTACTATATTAGGTAATATATTGTTATTTATAAATGTTAAGTATAAAGATAAGCTACTAGCTTTTTCATTAGGTTTATCTTTTATTGTTATGCTATTAGTTTCTATATTAGAATTAATTCCTGATGGTATTTTACTTATTTATTATGAATATAGTAAATGTTTTATTTATATGATGTGTTTACTTCTTTTGTTTATAGGATATTTCTTGGTTTATTTTTTTGATAAAAAAATTAAGAGTGATAATTCATTATATAGAGTAGGGATACTTAGTATGTTAAGTCTTTTTATACATAATATACCGGAAGGAATTATTTGTGCTTTGTTTAGTAGTGATAATATAGATATTGGCTTAAAAATTGCTTTTATTATTATGTTACATAATATCCCAGAAGGAATTTGTATTAGTTTACCAGTTTATTATAGTACTGGAAGTAGACTAAAAGGTTTTTTTATGAGTTTTATTAGTTCTTTAGGGGAAGTGTTTGGTGCTGTATTAAGTATTACAATTTTATATAGGTTTATTAATGATGTTTTTATGTCAATTATATTAATTATTACAGCTGGGATTATGATTAGTTTAAGTATAACAAAAATACTTAAAGAAGGATTAAGCTTTAAACAACATTATTGGTTTATTTTAGGGATGTTTGTTGGCGTATCGATTATTTTGTTAACACTTTAATAAATTGCTTTTCTATGTAATTTTATGAAAAGAGGAGGGGAGTGATGATGTTTAGGTATATTATTAATTAGATGTAATTTTATTATTATGTAATTTGATTTAAATAAATATTTAAAATATTAATGTTATTAAATATATTATATATAGTCAGAATATTTTATACTTTAATAGTGTTTAAAATTTAGTATTTGATGAATAGTTTGAATTGGGGATTAGTTTCTTTTAGGTATATGTTTTTTTATTTAAAATATTGTCGGTTAACATAATATATATTATACGTAGTTGAATTTGAGATTTGAAAATATCAATATATAGATAATTTTTTGATTAATTATTATATTATATATCTTTTATTTTTTTATATTTTCTTTATATATATTTAAATAATTAATTATTAATTTATAAATGAATTTATTAAATTTAATTATGTTAAAATTTTTTATTTAAATTTTTATGTTTTATACATTTGTTCGTTTTTTGACTTGGTTATTGAATTTGAACTATATTTAGTTAATCGTTTCATAAGCTCATTTCTAATTATTAATATTTGGAATCGACATTTGTTTAGATGGTTAGTTCTTCACTTTGAGGAATTTTAAGAATCAAAATTCGGAATCGAGATTTGACTCAATGAATATTTTTCATCATCTCGTTTCTTGTTGATGCTTTGAAATCGGCATCGAGAATTTAAAAGTTGGACAATTTATCATCTCGTGGAGTTAATATTTTATTTTGTGGATTTCAAAATTGGAATCGAGATTTATTTAGACAACCAGTTAATCAACTCGAAGAATTTTAAAATTTGAATTTGGATTTATTGATTTGATAATTGTTTGATTAGCCAAGATATTTTATTAACATAATTAACTTATAATTGAAAATTTAAATATTATAATTATTCAATTACTTGTTATTATTTGAATAGTTTGTAATTTACTAAAATTAAAAAAAGGGGACTTCCCTATTAATTTTTTTATTTTCGATAGGGGGAGTTTAATTATTTTTTATGCAAACATTTGTTTTTTTAGAGTTTTTAATAAAACTTGGTTTATTAGTTTAAATTTTTTTATAAACTGTTTATAGAATTACTTGGTTTTGTTAATCTTATTTTTGATGGATTTTAAGCTATTTTAGGGACTTTTAAAAAAGAAGTATTCTCCCCTTCTCTATTTGGTTTATCTATATTAGAACAATTTAAAAAAGTACCTGTAGTACTATTTATTTATTAGTTTATTTATTTCTTATATATAATATTCGTTTATGTTTTCAAGGTACTTTTCGTGTGCTTCTTTTAATTCTTTATCTTCGAATTTTACTTCATGTTTGTTAAATAATTCTCTTATAGCATTACTAGACAAAGTGTAATAATAGCTTTCTATGTTATCTTCTTTTACATTTTTGTTTATTGAAATTTTATTTTTGTTTTTTTCTATGTAATTATCTATATACTTATTATATAAATAACTAACTAATATTGATTCCTTATATTCTTCTATTGTAGAATAATTTGTTAATGATTGAATTTCCTCTAGAAAGCTATCTCCATAATTAGATTCTAATGTTGCAGTATTATATACTTTTTCATACTTAACTCCTTATAAAAGACAAAAAAGGTTTATTGCTAAACCTTCCTTGATTGTATTTCTGCTATTTTCTCGAAAACTTCAGCAGCATTTGTTTCGTTTATTTCTGTAAATCCTAATTCTTTTAAAGCTTGAATTTTTATAGTGTTTAATTGTTGTGTACGAGATAGTTTTTCTTCGTTCTTTTGCTCAATTTCTTGAACGAATCTTTTATGTGATTCGGCTAATTTAGAACGAGATGCTCCACCATTGTTGTATAAAGTTAATGCTGAGTATAGGATACCTTCAAAAATAAATTGTTTGTCTTCTTGAAATTTATATTCTTCAGGATTGGTAAACCCTGTTGTTTTACTCATATATCCGAATATATATTTTATTTCAGGAACATTGTCTAATGATTGTAACAAATGATATAAATATAAAATTGCATAATAATTTTCGGTCTTTGTTTCATCACTAAGTTTTTCTTTTAATAGATATGTTATATCACTTAGTAATACTTGAGATTCTTTGTTTAAACCTTTAAAGTTAAATCCACTTTCCATTTCTGATGAGCTTTTTACACCTTGATTAAGACGACTTTCTACATTCATTAAGTAATCTGTTGTTACTTCTATTTCATCTATTGCTTTTCCATCATTTACATCTAATAATTTAAATAATAATAATTTTTTTTCTTTTGGCCATTTATTAATATCATTTAATTCTAAATAATTATAGACCATTTGTCTTGATACTCCTA
>CAZJHG010000051.1:0-8263 GCA_964545885.1 uncultured Muribaculaceae bacterium
AATTATGAAAAATAAAAAGACTATTAACAAAATTTCTTTTGTCAACAGTCTGAAAGTACAATATCTATTGTACTCTCGTATTATCATTATCACTTTCAATATCTTCATATTTTTTAGGTACTACAATAGTTCTTGGTAATCCAATTCCTTTCTTAGTAAATAAATTAATACCATAATAAAGTAGTACTCCTAAACAAATAAAAAACATCAAGAAAAACATAATATTTAAAGAAAAAATACTTAATATTATTATAAAAATAAATAAACTTACAACAAAGCCAATAAAACTAGCTGTTTTACTTGGTCTCACATATATTTTTTGATACTGAGCACCATTACTATTCTGTTCATCATAAATATCTAAAAATTTATCTACTATATTTTTATTTTTATCATTCATAAGTATCACCTATTAATATAATAACTCAATTAGAAAAATTAATAAATTATTTTTTTCTATAAGCTTTACTGTAATAGGAAATAAGTATATTATTAACTATTGTTTGTATTATAATAGATATTCCAAATAATAAAGCACCTATTATTTCATCATAAATAAGACATATAACTACCATAAATATCATTACATAAGTCATTATGATTAATGTAATAACATCTGCTTTACCTTCAATAATTAAGTTTCTTGTATTATCTACAACAGTATTATTTTTATATAAAAGAATAACTGATATCATAAATATAATAAAACCTATTAAGAAGAAAAATCCTCCAGCTATTTTTACATTATTTAAATTAATATTAACAAATAGTTCTTTGAAAACTGATATATTTTTTAATACTGAACTAAATAGTAGCAATATTCCTAATAAGTAAAGTACTAATCCTATTACAAAGAATAGTATCGTAAGTACATTAATTTTTTTCTTTTTTCTATTCATACTTTCACCATCTTTGTTTTCATTCTAAAAAAGAAGAATAATTAAATACTAATATTCTTTGTATTCAATTTCTTCTTTAAATGTTTCATCTATTGTACGCATTTTGTTGTTTAATAAACTTGCAACTTGTTCTAAATCAATATTTTTCATATTAGTAAGAATACATTTTACTTCATCATTAGATACGATTAGTTTTACAACATTTCCTTCACTATTAACTGTTCTAACAACTTTCTTTACTGTCTTTAAGCTTACTTCTTTAGCTTCTTTACCAGGTTCTTCATATATTAATGATGTACCAGATATATAGTAATAATTTGGTAAAACCCTTTTTTGTTCAACTTTCTTAGGAACTTCTTTTTCTTCTTTTACTTCCTGTATAACCTCTTTTAAAACATTTTTAATTACTTGTTTAATATCATCTTCATCTATAGTAGGCTTACTTTCAACTGAAGCTGAAATATTATTTTGAACTTTTTTTACCAACGCATCAGTCATTTTAGAAGACTCTGGTGCTTTTGGCACTGGTTGAACAGCAGGTGTTTCTTCAGTAACTGTTTTAGCAACTGGAGCAGGTGAAACTGGTTGTGTTTCCTTTTTTACAACAGGCATTTCAACAGCATCTGCTTCTACCATTACTGGTTTAGGTTGACTAACAGGTTTTGATTCTTCTACTTTAGGCTTAGGAATTTCCACAGCTTCAGGAGCTTTTTCCTCTACTTTCACTGGTTGTTCAACCCTTGGTACTGGTTTAAGCTCTTCAGTAGATAAAACAGGTTCTATAGTAACTTCTTCTTCCTTTTTTATTGCTCGTACACCAACTT
Organism: uncultured Muribaculaceae bacterium; assembly: GCA_964545885.1. Taxonomy (GTDB): domain Bacteria; phylum Bacillota_I; class Bacilli_A; order RF39; family UBA660; genus Coprovivens. The sequence continues at coordinate 1,724 of CAZJHG010000051.1, forward strand.
CAACTTTTTCTTCTGAAGTCTTTTTATATTCTTTTGTTTCAGTATCATCTGTAACTATTTGTAATTGTTGTGTATTTCCAACTACTCCAATAACAGAAGTTTTAAATTCATCTTCTCCATCATCAACTGTACGTTTCTTAAACAATTCATATAATCCGATAGCACATAACAATAATCCAACAGCTGGACATAAGAATATTGTCTTAGGTACTTTAAAAGAAGTTACAGAAGTAGGACTTTTTTTATGATAATAAATAGAAACTTTATCATCTGTATTTAGTTCATCCCCTGTAGTAAATTCATAAAGATAATCAACACCTTCAACATTATATACAACCTTTACACTGTTCTTCCCTGTACCATCAGAGTCCTTCTTCACAGCAGTAACAGTAGCATCTATATTAACTAAGTCTTTTTGATTATTTACAATATATATACAAACTATCAAAGATAATAATAGCAATATTCCTATAACTAAAAATAATACACTTCTTATATTAGTTTCCCTATCAGTCATCACTAACACTCCTTTATTATTCTTCTAAATTATATCACAACAAAAAAACAAAAAAAAGTACATAAATTAAAAACCAATATAAAACACCTATAACTTAGGTGTTTTAGCTTTAATATGTTCCTTATACTTAAGATGTGCTTGATAATACATCTCATTATAATAAATCATTCCATTATCAGAATCATACAACCCAACAAATGGACTCTCGTTTATATAATCTTCAACTGTCTTAACCATCTTACTAGAATCAAATACTCTAATTCTTCTTCTAATATTCATATAATTAACATATCTTTCAAATTCTCTATCATAAAACAAGACATCGCCATCTTGACTCATCATATTTTTCATTAATTCCCTATATTCAGGAGTATATTCCATCTTATAACAATCAGTATAATAAATCATAAATTCTTCTACAGACATACACCCATCTTTTTGAACATCTTGCATCGGAAACATTTCTATTAATTCTTTAAATGCTTCATACGTATCATTTCCTTTACCAGGTACAATTGGTACTTTAAATCCAATCCCTCCCCAAGTAAGTCCAAACCCACTATCAGTAGTTGCAAGACTTTCAAATAACGCTTGATTTTCTGGTGAAAATTGACTAATTGTTATCCAAGAAAACTTATTATCATAATTATTACACATTTTAGTAAATATATTTTTACTCCAAAGTAACTTACAAGCTTCTAAATTTTCTGGAATAATAAATTCTGTTGGATTTTCCATAACAGTTTTCATATCTACTATACTATATTGATAAGCCCTATCACTAGGCATGTAACCATCTCCCCTAAGGTGTTAATCTATTAGGTCCTCTAAACAAAAACATTGTTTCTTTTAATGTACTCGTACCCAAAAGTAACATAGTTAATCTATCTACTCCAAGACCAAAACCACCATGTGGAGGACATCCATATTTAAAGAATTCTAAATAAAATTCTACGTCCTTACCCAAACCTTTTTCTTTAGCTTGTTGACATAATATATCATATCTATGTTCTCTTTGAGCTCCAGTTGTAATCTCAGTACCTCTCCAAATTAAGTCATATCCTTGAGGTACTTCGTCTTTTCTCATATGATAAAAAGCTCTTTTAGTTTTAGCAAAATCTGTTATAAATATAAATTCATGGCCATATTCTTCCATAGCATATCTTGCTGCCAACTTTTCAGCTTCGCTATTCATATCTCCTACATCTTCAGTAGGTATTTCATAATTATATCTTTTATGTAATTCTTGATATAAATCCTGTAACTTAATTCTCGGAAATGGCTTTGTTGGAATAATTACTTCCATATTATACTCATTTTTTATTTCATTACCATACTTTTCTTTTACTTTAGTTAAACCTGCAATTAAAATATCTTCTTCTAATTCCATTACATCTTCATACGAATCAATATAACTAAATTCCAAGTCAAATCCAGTAAATTCTGTAGTATGTCTATTTGTATTAGAATTCTCTGCTCTAAATACTGGTCCTACTTCAAAAACACGTTCAAATCCTGCAGCTATCGCCATTTGTTTATAAAATTGTGGACTTTGTGCTAAATAAGCTTTATCTTTAAAATATTTAACTTCAAATACATCACTACCAGATTCTGACGCAGCTCCAATTAACTTAGGAGTATGTATTTCCATAAAATTATTTTTATATAAGAAATCCCTCATAGCTTCTACTAAACAACTTTGTACTTTAAACATCAAAGTATTCTTTTCATTACGTAAATCTAAAAATCTATAATCCATTCTTGTATCTAAGTTTGTTCCATTTAAATCTTTATAATTAATTGGTAATTCTGAAACTGGTTCACTTGTTATCTCTATACTACTAGGTATTACCTCTAATCCACCTAATTTAACTTTTTCATTTTCTAAAACTTTTCCTATTACTTTAACTGTACTTTCTAATTTCAAATTTGTAACTATTTTATTTAATTCCTCTAAACTGCCATCTTTCTCTAATGTAACTTGTACACTACCAGATTTATCTCTTAAGATAAGAAACTGTACATATTGTAAGTCTCTTACCTTTTCAACAAATCCATGTAATTCAACTATCTCATTATAATAGTTTTTTAATTCTGAAAAATTAATTTTCTTCATTTTTCTTTTCTTCTCTTAGTGCTAAACCTAATTCAATTAATTGAGCTTCATCTACACTACTAGGACATTCACACATTAAATCTGTAGCACTTGCAGTTTTAGGGAATGCAATAACATCACGAATATTTTCAGTCTCAGCAAGTAACATAGTAAGTCTGTCTAGACCAAGTGCAAATCCACCATGTGGAGGACATCCATATTTTAAAGCATCTACAAAGAACCCAAATTTATTTTCAATATCCTCATCAGTTAACTCTAATGCTTTAAACATAGTTTCTTGTACCTTTTCATCATGAATACGAATAGAACCTCCGCCAGCTTCATAACCATTAATTACAATATCGTAAGCTTTACTATAACAATTAGCTTTATCTGTTAATAACTTATCAACATCTTCATCTTTAGGTGCGGTAAATGGATGATGACAAGCCATATATCTTCCTTCTTCTTCGCTATATTCAAATGATGGAAAATCAGTAACCCATAATAACTTATAATCTCCTGCTTTTATTAAATCTAAGTCTCTAGCTAATTTACATCTTAATGCTCCAAGTGCAACTTTAACTACTTTTTTAATTCCACTTACAATAAGTACTAAGTCATTATTTTCAACTCCAAGAGTTTCTTTAACACCATTAACTTCAGCTTCACTCATTACTTTAAATATTGAACCGCTTACTTCATCTTGATATTTTAAATAAGCAAGTCCTGAAGCTCTATAAGTCTTAACATAATCAGTTAATTTATCTAAATCTTTTCTAGAATATTTATCAGCTACTCCTTTAACAACAATAGCATTAATTATTCCGCCTTCACTAATTACATTCTTAAATACCGTAAATTCAGTATCTTTAAATACTTCTGTAATATCTTGAATTTCCATTCCAAATCTTAAATCTGGTTTATCAGAGCCATATTTATCCATTGCTTCATCATAAGGCATTCTCATTAAAGGAAGTTCAATATCTATCCCTTTAACTTCTTTAAAAATACTAGCAACTAAATTTTCACCTAACCACATTACTTGATCCTCATCAACAAAAGACATCTCAACATCAATTTGTGTAAACTCAGGTTGTCTATCTGCTCTTAAATCTTCATCTCTAAAACATTTAGCTATTTGGAAATATCTTTCAAATCCAGATACCATTAATAATTGTTTAAATATTTGTGGAGATTGTGGTAAAGCATAAAACTTACCCTTATTAACTCTACTAGGTACTAAATAGTCTCTAGCTCCTTCAGGAGTACTCTTACATAAAATAGGAGTTTCAACTTCCAAGAAATCTAAATTATTTAAGAATTTTCTGGTAGCAAAAGTAATATCATTTCTTATAACAAAATTATTCTTTAATGCTTCTCTTCTTAAATCTAAATATCTATATTTTAATCTAGTATCTTCTAATGCATTAGTTTCATCTTGAATAGCAAATGGAACTTCTCTTGATTTATTAATAAGTACTAACTTAGTAACTTCAACTTCTATTTCGCCAGTCTCAATCTTTAAATTCTTACTTTCTCTTTCAACAATTTTTCCAGTTACTTCAATAACATATTCATTCTTTAATCCTTCTGCTACAGAATAATATTCACTTTCAGGTCTTACTACTACTTGCATAATTCCTGCTCTATTTCTTAAATCAATAAATACTAATCCCCCAAGATTACGTACTTTACTAACCCACCCAGTTAAAGTAACCTCTTCTCCAACATTTTTAATATTATAGTGTTTAAACTTTTCTAACATTTTAATCTACCTTCCTTTTATATAAATAAAAAACAGTTAAACATCCACAAGGGACGAATAACTGTTAAATCCGCGGTACCACCCAAATTATTATGATAAACATAATCTCTTTATATATAACGGCTATTAACCGGATTAGATATGTATTTTCTAATCAACTCCTGAGTGTCTTCTTATGCATCCTACATTAGTTTCCACCAACCACTAACTCTCTATAATATTATTACATAATACTCTTCTCAATCAACATTTATAACGCTATTTTAAAGCTAAAAAACAATCTTGTCAAATCAAATTTTACCATTAGGTATAACTCTTTTAATATTATCTAAATATCCTGCTAATGAAATAATTCCCCAGCCAATCAATTCATCTCTATATGATTCATATATACCATTTAATAAAATAACTTTCTTATTATAATAAAATCCCATTGCTATTTCAGCAAAACTATTAGGTCCTATATAATCTTCTATTCCCTCTTTTGTAGCATTAACAATTAATATGTATTCATTATTTTCATCAGCTATTCTATTAAAATGAGCTCTCGAAGCAATAGCTTTTGCTTCCTCTCTTAAACATTCTTCTGGTAAGAGGATATTATATCCCATATTTCTTAATTCATCAGATACCCTTAGTATCTCATCTTTTACTTTCATACTACCACATAGTACTATATTTACTTTATTATTCTCTACATTATTTACATTATCAATTACTTTTACTTCTTTAGTAGTCTCCACTTTACCAGCATCTTCATCATATGCTGTTACCTCTCCATCAACAATCAAATTATAAGCCTCAACCAAGAAGCAAAATTCCCTTTCTGTTAAAGCACATATTGTTATGATATTTCTTATTTTCAAATTATTATCCAAAGTATTAGTTATTTCTTCTATTAATTGTTTTATCTTCTTCGCAGTCTCATCATTTGTCATATTATCAATTTCAGGCATATTATTAAAAGAATTCTCATACCAATTTATCCAATCTTCTCTCGACATATTAGATTCAATAAAATACTTTTGTTCATAACTCTTAAGTTCTTCTAAACTATTAATTCCTTCATCTTTTATAACTTCTACTAAATGATCTACTAAATATTCATTATCATTAAACTTATAATCTTCTAGTTCTTCCCAAAATTGCATAGTATCATTCCTTACTAACAAAAAATAGTGTATCTATTATTATATACACTATTATACATCATTATTTATGATAAATCATCAATCCTGAACTACTATCATCAAATTCTTTAAATTCAATATTTGGTTCACTAAAATATTCTTTTAATACATTTTCTATTTTATATAAATATGTTAATACTATTCCTTTATCAGATAATTTAAATTTACTTAATAACTCCCTATATTGTTCTCTCTTATTATAATAAATAATATTTGATAAATAAATTAAATCATAAGGTCCACTAAATTTAGTAGCTCCTGTCATAATATCACATTCTACTGCCTTAACTTTCCCATAAGGTAACCTATTTCGTAACTCTAAATAATTCTCATCACTTTGTAAAAATTTATTTTGTAATATAGCATCATTTACTATACAAGGTTCACTAGAAAACAATGTTGAATCATAAACTTCTTGCCAATCAAAGAATCCTAATAAAGCATCCCAAAATTCCTTTATACTAGGTTCTAAATACTTTCTTATCCTATCATACATATCATCATATACTTCAGCCCTATTATTATAATCATAGAAAAAATCTATATACTCTTCTCTAGATAGTACTTGTACTGCTGCAAATTTTAAATATAAAAAATATTTTGGAAATACACTTATATCAAAGGAATCTATTTCACTTACACCTTCTAAAATCATATTAAGTATTTGATCTCCAGATCCAATAACACTTAAAACTTTATTCTTATTCCTAAAATATTCTTGATAATTTTGAATTCTTTCATTACTCTTTTTATAAACTGCTGACGTATTATGAAACATTTCTTGACTACCAAAATTAAATACTGAACGTGATACAATTTGTTGTGCTAACATAGCATCATCTTTTACCATATAAATCACCTGATAGTTGGGTATTATAGCACAATAAACTTCTTAGTCAAATATATCTATCTTACTGATAGTGTTTCCAAAGTGGGGAGATTTGTAAAGAAATACTTTTAATTGCAATAA
>CAZJHG010000052.1:0-8219 GCA_964545885.1 uncultured Muribaculaceae bacterium
CTTCAGCTGGTAAAAACATAATAGCTTCATCAGCAGTCTCTCCAGGTATTATATACTTATCACTTATTGCATCAATATGTTTTTTTACATCATTTTTAAATAATTTAGTAGCATTATCCCTTTCTAATTGCGAAAGTGTTCTATCAGTCATTCTTTCATAGTTTTCTAAAGGAAATTTACTATCTATACAAATAGTTCCTAAAGGTTCTGGTGCAAATAAAATTGAATCCGCAATACTTCCATTACTCATAGTATGCTGAATATCATATATTCCACCTTTCTTATCACCAAAAACACTAGTTAATATATAGTTTAAGTTAACTTCACCAAATATTCCTCTTGTCTTTTTATCAGTTAAAACACTTTGTAGTCCAACTATTTCTGAAGATAAACTATCTATTTTCTTTTGTGCCTCATCTATCTTAGTAAGTCTTTCTAAAATATTATTAAAAGTTTTATTGGTTTTCTCAAAATTCTGATCAATTCTTTCATTAACTCTATCATTAATCAACATTAACTTTTGTTCAATCTTATCATTTAACTTTTCAAAATCATTCATTAAAAATTTGTTTATATCAAATTTAAAATCAGCTAAATCATTATTAACATTTTTTTCTAATTTACCTAATCTCTCAACTATATCTTTATCATCATCTTTTTTTAATAGATTTAAAATAGCTAAAATAATTAAGACAATTAATAAAATAATTATTACTATCTCCATTTTTAAAACCTCTCATCTAGTTTAAATTTTTTACTAACAATTTGTGCTAATACATAAGCAACAACAATCAATACAATAACTTTAATACCTAAAATAGGATTAGTTAAACAATCGACTAAATTACAACCAATATATCCCCAAAATACTACTACAAATATTTTACCTAATAGCAACACATATAAATATTTTTTTATCGTAATATTTGATAAACCAGCCCCAACATTAATAAAGAAAGATGGCATAAAAGGAATTGCAACAAATAATATAAGTTGCTTAAACTTCATCTTATCAATTAATTTCATTAACTTAGATATTTTCTTATTATTTTTAATTTTATTTTGAAAAAAATTATGAAACCCTTTTCTACATAAATAGAACGTTATAAAACAACCAACACTAGTACATATCCAAGATATTACCCCTCCAAGAATTGGTCCCAATACAAGCGTATTTACTGTTATAAAAACAAATAATGGTAAAAAAGCCAATATTCCTTCTAATATAATTAAAAAAGAACTTAATAAAGGTGCCCACATCCCCATATTAATTAAAAAATCATTCAATACATTACTTAATTCATTAAACCAACTCATATTACATCACACTTTTATTATAATTTATAGAAGATTAAAAAACAATTGTTCTATAATAGTTAATGTAAACATTTACTCTTTATATACTAATGTAACATCATAACCATAAAACTCCAATATACTAACGACTTTTTTACTCTTTACTCCACCATCACAATAAATAAAATACTTTTTATTTTTATCTAAATATTCATTATGATTAAGTAACAAATCTTCATAAGTATAATGAATACCATTACTCACAATATTTTTATTTATATAATTAACATCAATAAATTGTCCCATACTAATATCATAATCTTTAAGTAGTATTTTCTTCATTTAATCACCCATATATTATATGCAAAAAAAAGATGATGAGCATTACTCATCATCACTAAAGAAATCATCAAAGAAAGCATCATCAGATATTGTACTACTATTATCTATAACTATCTTATCAGGATCAACATTAATATTAGTTTTATCTTGTACTACACTTGTATTAGTAGTTGAATTATCTACATTTAATTCTGTAGGTTTAACACTAGTATTATAAATATTATAATCATTTAGCTTCTCTGTAACATTATTTAATTTATCTTTAGATATTTCAATACTATCAACAAAGTTCTTTGTTTCTTCTCTAACTATATTAGCAGGTTTAACATCTTCTTTAATAGTTTCCATTATATTAGGAACATTATTATATATATTATAGTCACTATTTTCAGTAGTCTTCACTGTAATTCCACCATTATAATTAGGTTGAATAATTGAAGCTTCTTCTACTTTAGGCAAATTATCAAATTGATAATCAAAATCATCTACAGGACTGCTAACAGCTACTGCTATATTAGACTTTTCATTTCCAATAGATATTTCTGTTGCTTTATTTTCATTTGTATTATAGTGTTCAACTTTATTAGAAGTATATTGGACTTTATCTGTTGGTTTTTCGTTAATTTCTTTATTAAACGAATCTACTACCACTCTAGTATCTTCCTTAGGTTTAATATCATTATAAATATTAAAACCAGACATATCTTTTTCTTTATATAAATCGCTTATTGGTAAATCATCAAATATCATATTACTTTCAGATGAAACACTAGGTAATTTAGTTTCAATAGGTGCATCAGAAGTCGAAGATATTGGAGCAACGATTATTGGTTCAACATCTTTTATATCATTACTCTTATCTTCCTTTGTAACATTATTAAGTTTAGCTTGTTCTTGTTTTTGACGAGCTTCTTCTGCATCTAACTCAGCAATTTTTTTATCGATATCTCTCATCATAGCATCTAGGTCAATTCCTCCACCTAAACCACCAAATAAACCACCATCACTCTTTGGTGCTGGAGAATCAAATGGATTAGACCTACTACCGCTAGCAAATGGATTATTCATTGCTCCCTTAAATGGATTTGAACCTCCATCCATTGAATCAAAACTTCCACTTTTATCATTTAAAGAGTTTTTAATTTTGTCACTCTTTTTCTTTTTTGTAAATTCTTTTACATCAAATAATTGAATCGGTTTCTTTTCTCTTTCAGGGTATGTTGCTTCAACATGAGGATGTCCCCAATCCATTTTAAAATTTGGTGTATATTTAGTTTTAAATGGAGATAAACGCCATCTAATAATAATTGCTTCAAACAATTTTAATTTTTGTAAATCAGTAACAGTTACTAATGGTGTAGAAGAAGTTTTTTCTTTCTCACCTGATTTAACTTCACCACACATCTTACTAATTTCTTCTAATGCCGCAAGTTCAGTGCTAATTAAATAAACTAAGTTACCACAGTTACCTTTAATAGTTTCTGCATCCTCATTTCCATAAACACTCTTTAACTGAGCAAAGTTTTGAATAATAAATGTAAATCTAATTGCTCTAGAACGAGCCGCAGTAACCATTGTAGTTACATCCTTTAATGGTGGCATATTAGCAAATTCATCAAGAATAAAATTAGTTCTAAAAGGAAGTTTTCCACCATTAGCTTGAGCAACATCAATCAATGTCTCATAACACTGTTTTATAAATATAGTAGCAAGACCATGGTATGTAGTTTTTTCATCATGAATAATAATGAATACAGCCGTCTTTTCTTTACCAATACTTCTCATATCAAAATCACTATAAGATAACATTTCAGATAAGTTTTCACGAGAAGCAAACAATCTTATTTTTTGTCTAAATACAGATAAAATACCACCCTTTGTTTCACTTGGTGAATTGATAGTATTAGACGCAAAAACATAAGCATTAGAAGCTTCACCTTTTAATGTAAAATATTCTTTAATATAATTACTAGCTGCAAACTTCTCTTCACCTACTGTACTCATATAATTTATTGAGTTCAAATTTATTTCTTCCTGTTTAGCATCTTCAAATAATCCTAAAGCTAACCCAGAAAAATAGTCAGCAGCTGATTTTTCCCAGAAAGGATCACCACTTTTATTATTTGGATCATACAAAATATTTAAAGCAACGTCATCAAGTAATTCAGTAGCTTTATCAAAATTACCATCTTTATAATATTGATAAGGTAAAGTAAGTGGATTCCAAGCATTACCATTTTGTGGTTCACGGAAGTTAAGTACTACTACGTTATAACCTCTTTCTTTCATATAAACACTGGCTGCTTTAAAAAGTTCACCTTTAGGGTCAGTAATAATCATACTTTCACCCTTTTTAATTAGTAATTCTACCATCGGTTCAACTATAGTTTGAGATTTACCAGAACCAGTAGAACCTATAACTAAATTATGATATTCACCATTATCAACCCATAGTTTTTTTCCATCATTAACCAAAGGTATTCCAGCAACAGTAGTTTCTTGAGCTAAAGGATCAACAACCTCAACACCCTTATCACTCTTCATTTCTTTTTCTTTAGACCATCTAGAATATCCTTTATTTTCTTTTTCACCTATTTCCAATCCAAAACCTTTTTTTCTTTCAAATATAGATGATGAAACACTAGAAAAAACAAGTACAACAAAAATTATAAACAATAATAAAGTTGCCCCTAAAAATTCAGTAAATCCAGGTATTGGATTTAAACCATATAAAGAACCAGTTTTACCAAAATAGCTGATATTTGTTGTAATAAGCGCACATAAATACAACAAAAGTCCAACTATTATTCCAAACATCCCCAATTCTTTTCCAGAAACACGAAATTTCATAGATAAATCACCCCAAACTTAAATATATTATACTACATAATAAGCAAAAAACAAAAGGTATTATTATTTACCTTTTATTTAAGATTAACTTTTGAAATCTTAGAAATTATTATAATTAAAATAAAGAAAAATGCAATAGCAACAACCATAACAATCAAAGGATGTTCATTCATAAAACGAGTTATAACATTCCCCTTTTCTTCTCTATCATCAGTATTAACTATAGTTGTAGAATTACCATTATCTTTATTATCAACAACTTCTTCATCTTTATTATCATCTTTTTTATTAGAAGATACAGCATTAGGATTATCAAATACAATATAAACACTCTTCTTCGTATTTTTAGTAAATACCCAAGTATATACACCATTATTAACATAGTCAGCATTACTTTCTTTAACAGCATACTCAGATGTAATGTTAATTTTAATATTTTCTAATTCCGGATAATAACCAAAATATTTAATACCACTACTATCAGTAGTAAACATAATTTGTTTATCAACAGTATCATTTTGAATTATTGCATCTTTAAATCCTTCTTGTACTGTACGAGATCTATTATAATTATCAAATCCAAACTTAAATCCATAGGTTGTCTTATATCCATTTCCTATATCAGTCATATTTCTTGAATAATAAGATATACCATCTTTTTTTGTATCAGCTTCTCCATCAGCCATTAAATCATCTACAAAAGCTGGAACATATTCCCTAAATGCACCACTTAGTTGATCTTTTGTTAAATTTTGATTGGCATAAGTAACAATATTAACTTGTTCATATATTCCAGATGATGAAACATTTATATTAACTTCAGCAGTACAACCAGTTAATAATATAAGTAATCCAATTAATAAAACTAACTTTTTCATTTTGTCTGCTCCCTTACATTAGCTGGATTATTATAATAATCCTCTAAATCAACTCCATAATAACCACTTTCAGCATATGATCTTCTTGTAAATAAAACTCCATAAGCATTTCCCATAGCTTCCGCACATATATATTGTCCTGCTTCTTCATCTACAGCAACAATTAATATAATATGTCCACTTGACTCAAGTAAATCACCTGGTTGCATTACTGGCGAGTTAGTTAATTTAACTTTTCTAGCTCCACTCATATTTACAAAGTTACTAGCTAAATCAACACCTTTATTAAATCCACCATTTTTAATTGCCCAAGGTACAAAACCTGAACAGTCAAAACCACAATAACTATAAGTTTGACCATTAGCATATTGTAGACACTTAACACTACCAGTAGAAGTTCCACCCCAATATCCTAAGGCTCCAACAACAACTCCATCAAAGTGTCCTCCACTCCAATAATAAGGTATTTTAACTCCATAATTATTACCAAGTTCAGCAATCAATGTAACAGCAGCAGCTACTACACCAGCTCTAGTTCCATAGCCAACTTCTTCGACATTATCAGCAATTAATTCGTTAAATTCATCTAAGCTAGTTCCTTGTTTTTCTAAGAATGTATCTAATCTTTCATGTAATATCTCATGTCCTTCAGAAGATAACTCATAATCAAAATAATCAATAGATCCATTATAGCTACAAGTAGCAGAACTATATGAACTTGAACCATATACTTCTTCAAGAATCTCTTTATAAGTAGAACCACTTTTAGCCATTTCAATAAATTTATCAGTTTCAGTTGCAGTATATCCTAGTTTTAAAACATTACCATTTTCATCAAGTAAAACTTCACCAATTACTTCGTTAGCAAGTTTCTCATAATATTCTTTTTCGTCTGCTGTTAATGCTTTTTTCCAAACATTACCTTCCGTAATTTCAGGTCCATACAAAGTTGGTTTTCCTTCCCTTGATTGATAATGTGTATCATGTTCATAATCAAAATATACTTGATCATTAGTACATGCTCTTAATCTAATTTTATTTGTAGCTGTATTATATCCATAAAAACAATTATCTGGATTACCAGGACACATTCCTTGATTTCTTGTTAAACTAAAATTACGAACAGCAATCATTTGAGCTTTTAAAGCTTCATCTGGTTGACCAACACCAGCTTCTGCTAAAGCAACACCTAATATATATTTTTCAAAATCAACTGTTTCAATAACAGTATAATCTTCCTCTGTGCCATCACAATTAATCAATTCAACCTTAACATCTTTAAGTTCAACAGTTCCAGTAGTACTGATTCCATTTAATGAGTAGTTACAAGACTTTCTTCCTCTACCACTTCCGCCACCATCACCTAGAACTACAAAAAGAATAATTATAAAGATTAAAATAATTGCAGCGACAAGCCAAAAATAAGGATTACGCATTAATGAACCCATTAATTTCTTAAACATATCTCCAGCGAAAGAATTACCATTTTTATCTCCTTCTGCTTCATTTTGGCTTCTATTAAAGAAATTTCTTACACCATTTTTAATTCCTGCACCTAAACTACTTAAGCCACCAGAATTACTCTTATTACCACCACTAGCTCTTAAACCAGAAAGACCAGGTTTACCATTTGACCTACTATAATTATTATAAGTATTACGAGCATTAGCTGTACTATCACTAGCTTGGTTTTGGCTAGCTTTATTTTGATTTCTATTTAATGCCCCATACCCATTTCCTGTATTATTAGGTCGTTCATCTTCTCCATCATTATTTAAATTATTTGGATTATTCGGACTACGAGAACCATTTCCATCATTATTTTTATTTTCTTGATTATTAGCGGATTGATTATCGTCCTTTTTTTGTTCATTAGAAGGCTTATCTTCTAAACCATCCTTTTTGTCTAATCCACTACCGTCTCCACCTTGTGAAGCATCATTCCCAGCATTCTGCTGAGCAGCTTCAGAAGGTGCATTTTTATCTACTTGATTATCTCCATTATCTTGATTAGCCCCTCTAGAATAAGGATCATAACCATTACTATTAGGTGGTTCTTGAGAACTACCATAATCTTTACCCATATCAGGAGCAGTCTCTCCACCATTAGGCATAGAATTACCAGGACCATCATTTTTATTTAAAGCATCTCTATTAGGTAATCCATTATTACTAGGTGAAGAATAATTATCACCACTAGCTTGTCCAATATTAGGATTATATCCTTGAGAACCAACAGCATCTACAGGTTTTCTATCAACTTCAGAACCTCCACTACCAGTGCTTCCGATATTTGGTTGATATGAATCACCACCTAAATTAACACTATCAGTTGAAGTATTACTTCCACCATTATCAAGAACTATACTTTCTCTAGCGCTATCTTCTATATTAACATCATTTTTTTCAATAGGAAGTTCCATCTCAGGTTGACTAACTTTAACATCAGAAACCTCTGCTCCTACAGAATAAACGATTTTAGACTTATCATCATTAGACATTAATACCACCGTCCACAACTATAAAAAGTATAACATACTAGACAAAAATAAAAAAGCTTTTACAAGCTTTTTTAAGTTATTATAATCCGCCACCAGCACCAAATGAATCTAACTCTTCTTGAGTACACAATACACGAATTTTCATACGTCTACTGCCACAAACAAATAATGCTTCACCTTGGTTACAATATTTAATACTATCAATTTCACTTTCGTTCAAATCAATTAATAGAGATAAATCTTCAGTAGCTTGTTTCTTTAATCCCATTACTAAGTAATAAGAAGCATTATCAAATATTGCTTTACCATGTACTAATACATTAGGAGCAGCAAAATCTGTTGGTTGTTGAGT
>CAZJHG010000053.1:0-8180 GCA_964545885.1 uncultured Muribaculaceae bacterium
GCGTCTTCGAAATCTTTAATTCCGTATTTATCCATTACAGGTTGGATTTGATCTATTCTTCTTTCATAACTTTCAAATAATGCCATAATTCATTATTCCTTTCTAGGATCTATCTTTTTAACAGCTTCGTTGAATCTTCCGTAAGTTCCACTTGCTTTTTCGATAGCTTCCATTGGATCAATACCAGCTTTGATATTTTCCATCATCTTTCCTAGATTAACATATTTGTAACCAATTATTTGATCATCTTTGTCTAAACCTAATTCTACAATGTAACCTTCTGCTAATTCTAAGTATCTAGGTCCTTTACTTTTGTACTATAAATTGTACCAACTTGAGAACGATGTCCTTTTCCTAGGTCTTCTAAACCAGCACCAATAGATAATCCACCTTCTGAGAATGCTGATTGACTACGTCCGTAAACAATTTGTAAGAATAATTCTCGCATAGCAGTGTTTATTGCATCACATACTAAATCGGTATTTAAAGCTTCTAAAATTGTTTTTCCTACTAGTATTTCTCCTGCCATAGCGGCACTATGAGTCATACCTGAACATCCAAGAGTTTCAACTAAAGCTTCTTCAATTATTCCTTCTTTTATATTTAATGTTAATTTACATGCACCTTGTTGTGGAGCACACCAACCGATTCCGTGAGTTAAGCCAGAAATGTCTTTTATTTCTTTTGCTTGAACCCATTTTCCTTCTTCAGGAATTGGAGCTGGGCCATGGTCTACACCTTTGGCAACTTTGCACATATTTTCTACTTCTTTTGTGTATATCATTTCGTACCCTCCTACACGTTAATATTATAGCACTAGGCATTAAAAAAAGGAATGGTTTCATCCCTTGTTTGATATACTATTTTTTTATTAAACTATAAATTTATTTTACTGTTGGTTACTTTATTTTTTCCCAGCGTGCATATATACCACATGGTAAAATCATTTGACTATTTTTCATAGGTATTCCTAGTTCGTCACTTGAGATTTTCCCTTTTACTTTTTTGTCGACTGTTAATGAAAGAACGTTTTCTAAAACTGTCATTGATAATCCTGTTGTGTATGAATTTATTATGAATAGTAATGGATCATCACTAAGAATTTGTGTACATAGTTCAACTAGTGGATATAAGTCTTTTTCAATATCCCAAACTTCGCCATTTGCACCTCTACCAAATGATGGAGGGTCCATTAAAATTATGTCGTATTTGTTACCACGTCTTATTTCACGATTAACAAATTTTACTACGTCATCTACAAGAAACCTAATTGGCTTGTCTTGAAGTCCACATGATGATACGTTTTCTTTAGCCCAGTCAACCATACCACGGGATGAATCAACATGGACTACTTCGGCACCCGCAGAAGCTGCCGCACATGATGCAGCTCCTGTATAAGCAAATAAGTTTAGTACTTTGACTGGTCGATTTGCTTGTTTAATGGTTTCTCTGATGTAGTTCCAGTTGTAGGCCTGTTCTGGGAATAAACCTGTATGTTTGAAGCCCATTTGTTTTATATTAAATGTTAGGTCTTTGTAGTGGACTTGCCATGTTGCTGGTAGTTTTGGATTTATTGTTTCCCAGTGTCCTCCACCTTTGTTACTTCTATGATAGATGGCATCTACTTTATCCCAATATTCAGGATGTTCTTTATGATTCCAGATTATTTGAGGATCTGGTCTAAGTAATTCTTTGCCATTCCAACTTTCTAATTTCATTCCTTCTGACATATCTAATATTTGATATTCGTAAAAGTCATTAACTAATTTCATTTAAATCACCAAGGTTATTATACCATTTTTTTTAAAGAAAAAAAGCACATTAGCTATGTGCTATTAAATCTTTAGCTACCGGTTCTAATAATTCTAATATACCATTTGTTAACATAAAGAATCCTAAAACAATTATTTCTGTTTCTGTACCATATGCTAAACTGATACTTGATAATAACCCAACTAAAATAAATAAGCTAAGGTTTAAAGTACTATATTTCCACATTCTATCTCTTCTATCATGATAGAAGTCAGCTTTTTTTAATTTAGTTAAAGAAATTAACATAATCCATGCTATTAAAAATAATGCTAATACTTTTGGATTAGATGAAGGATCCCAAATAAAGTGAGCTATTACAATAACTAGAGATGATATAAAACTATGTAATCCTTCGTAATCCTTGGATGACTTCGTTAATATAAATTGAATTATACTTATTAAAGCATATATGCTAAATGTAGTTAAACTTATCCATTTTAATGAAGTTATTTTAAATACAGGTAATATTAAAATAATGGCTCCCATAATAATAGAAATTGTTGCTATTATAGTGTCTATTTTTTGTTTTGGTTTCATTGTTATCTCCTTTAGATTAATCTTCTAAACAAAGTTTTTCTAATATTTTAGCTACTCCGTCATTTTCAGTAGTGTCTGTTATATAGGTTGCTGCTTCTTTTAATGTTTGATTGGCATTGCCCATCGCAACTGATGTTCCTACCACATCACACATACATATATCGTCGTAACCATTACCAATAGCTATTGCTTTTTCACTATCAATACCTAAGTATTCTAACAATTCTACTATACCAGTGCTTTTAGCTGTATTTTCTAGTACTAAATCATGATAGTATTCTTTGCCTTTTACTCTTTTTTCTTCAATAAGTCCAATTGATGAATGAACTACTTTTAATGAAGGAAATTTTTCTTTAAACATATTAGGCAATACTAGCATACGATCAAAGTTAGCACTAAGAATTACTAGTTGATTTATTTTATTATCTTTTAATACTTCTTCAATATCTTCAAAGTAAATTGCTGGTTCACTATTATACTTGTAATCTGTTATATTAATGAATCTTTTTTCTAAACTATTTAAAATTATTGTCATATTATGAGTTATACAGTATTCGTAGATACTTCTAATATCTTGATTATCGATCGGCTTAGAAAATATCTCTTTGCGTTCATGATAGTTGTATACTTCTGCACCATTAGAAGATATTGTATATTCGCTTAAACCTGCTTCTATACTTTTTTCAATTGCGTATTTAGCACTTCTTCCTGTATTAACGATTACTTTTATTCCTTTTTCTTTTAATTTCTTCATTACTTCTTTTGTATATTCCGATACATGACCGTTTGATGGATTAAGAGTATCATCTATATCAACGAAGACTATATCGTATTTATTCATTTTTACCACCATTCTTACATATTAATATTATTACATATATGTTAAGTTGTGTATATTAATTGCTAACCAATTTACCATTTTTTACATTTTTATTAATTGAATTTTCTTTTTGACTCTAAATATATTATTGAGACACTTGATAATATTCCTAATATTGTTAATAGATATGATATTAATTTTGATGATGATGTATATTCTATTTCAACAGAATGAAATCCTTTTGGTATTTTAAAACCAATATACATATCATCTACTTTTTCATAAGGTATTTTTTCGTTATCAAGTAATATTTTGAATCCACTATCATATGGAAGAGTTATTAAGAAATAACTATCTTCGGTAACATTAATTGTTCCAATAATAGTATCTCCTTTTGTATTTATAGAATCAACAATAAATGGATCTATTTGAGAAGAATAATTTTCGATACTAGCATAATCTAAAAAATATGTTTCAAAATCTGATAAAATATATTGGCCTTTATCTAAAGTGAACACTATAGATGATTGTTCTTGAGTAGCAAGTTCATAAGTAAGTGTTTCTTCATTAGAAGTTATTTCTTGTGTTATGTTATTTAGTTTAATTGATTTTGATTTACCGTTTGTTACTTTGAAATTTATATATATTATTTTATTCTTATACTTATCTGGTAATTCATATGTTATTTTAGTTGTTTCTTTTACATTAATTATTATTGAATCTTTAGTAGATATTATGTCTTTGTTAATTAATATTTCTTGGTAATTTATATCTGCTTTTTGAATGTTAGATATAAAGTTATTATTAGATTTTTCATCAGCTACAATTACATTAAGTAATGCTTCTTGTTTAACTAAGTTATTTAATTTAGAATAATCTTCATAACTCATTATGTTTGATGTAGCAAACCCTAATGGTAATGTGTTTTCATTTTTATAAATTTTGTATTCATTATTTTCACTTATTTTTTCGTATCCTTGTAATGAATTATTTTTCGATATTATATATTTAGTATTATTTAGTAATAATGATAATATTCCAGTATTTGATGTACTATTATAGTTAATATTTTTTAATGTATTAGTATCATTATCATTGTATATTCTATAAAAGGTATTGTCTTCGTTAGTTATTGTTTCTATGCTAGATGATATTATTGATTGTTCATAAGAATATGTATTTGTTGGAATATATAGATTGTCTTGGTTTATAAGATATGTGTTTATTATTATAAATAATGATATTGGTATAATAAGTGTTTTTTTATTTGAGGTTTTATAATATAAGTAAATACTTATTATAAGGAGAGCTATTTCAATACTTAGTTTTGTTTGGTTATAATTTATTATAAGGAGAATACTTGATACTATAAGAGTTCCTATTAATATAGGTTGTATATTTAATTTTTTATTTATTATATTATTAAAGAATTCACTTATTATAATAAGATATAGCATAATAAAAGATATTATATAAGTTGATGGAATATTATTTGTAATACTTAGGATTGTTATTATACATAGAATTATTCCTATAATTATGTTTGTCTTATCTTTTTTAAAATATGCGATTATACTAGGTATTATTATGGCTGTTAAACCTAGACCTGTGGTGCTATATAATAAGTTATTTATGTTAATAGTTAAAGTTTCTTGAATTGTTGGTAAATTATTGGTTATTAGGGATGGTATTATAAGAATACTAGAGCATAATGTACCTATTATAATGGGGATTATTACTGATATAAAGTGTTTGAATATTGACTTTATGGTAATAGTATTCATCTTGTTTAGATAGCGATATAAAGTATATATAATTAAACTGATTATACCGAAAATACTATTTATTGGGCTTGTTGTTATCATAAAGAATGTACTTATAATAAGTAAGTAACTTTTTTTATCGTCTATTATTGTATCTACACCATAGTAAGATAATACTAAGAATGGAAGATAGCTTAGGATTAGTGGATTATTATAGGTGTTAAATATTATTGATGAAGATGTTGTAAATATTAAGGTTATTATGAAACATATTTCGCTATTTAGTTTTTTCTTTTTAAAGAAGTTATATATTAGAATAATACTTAGTATTATAGATATAATTACTATTATAAGGAGATAGTTTCTTATAGATAAAAATGGTAGTACATAAGATATTAGTATTATTGGACTTAGAAAACCATATTCTGTTAAATGGTATATATTTATACCATTTGTTATATTTAGAGCATAGTCTGGAAATAGGTTTAATGTATTATAGTATAATGTTCTAAAATATTCTATTATAGTTATTTTGTTATTTAATAATGATGTTGAATATATAAAACTTTTATTAGAGATGACTATTATTATAAGAATAAATATTATAATAGATAGAATTATATATAATTTATCTTTTTTATTTAGTTTCTTCATATAATTCACTCCATTCTTGATAAGAAATAAATTCTTCATAAGGGATTATATGAGAAAAGGATTCTTCTATATAATCATGTGTATCATATATACTTATCATTTTGTATTTGTTTTCTAAAAAATTATTATTTAACTTTATTAATGTATCATAATAGTTAGATATTTCTTCTTTAGAATGATAAGTATTAAAATAATATAATATATCTTTATTAGGAGTATTTGTTGTTACAATAGTATTTATTAATTTATGGTGGATATTACCATATTCTCCTTCACTATTATGTGTTACTATTTTAGACCATTTTTTTAAAGTAATTATTTCTTTTAAATTATTAGATAAGTCTTGATAGTAAGTATTCCAATTAGTACGAGTATTGTTAGTATATTCGGGATAACCTAAAATAATATAAGAATCATTTGTATAGTTTAAGACTTTTATAAATTCAGTTGTTTCCGAGTTGTTTGTACCACATGAAATACATACTACTAAGCAATTATCTTGTTGTAGTAGTGATGAACTCCATATAGTTTCATCTGAAGGATGAGATACTATTATAAGAGTGTCTATATTAAATAAGTTTATGTTTTTATAATTATCTGTTACTTCGATTTTACTATTATAGTTAAATATACATATTAAAGAAATAGATATAAGTACTATTATAAATATGATATAAGTTTGATATTTCTTAAGTAGTTTATTCATGTAAAGTCCCCCTGTATTAAGAATACATAACCTATTTAAATGATACTCTAATGAATTTAAGATGTCAAATGAGTTCTTTTTTACTATGTAAAATCTTTATTTTTTTTAGTAATTGTGGTATAAGTAAAACACAAAAAAGTGATAAGAGGGAGTGATATTATGGAATTAGAAAATTTAAAAGAATTATTAGTTAATAAAAAGTTAGCTGATATTAAAAAAATTTATGAAGAAATGAATGAGTATGATATTGCCTCCTTAATAGAAGAATTGCCTAATGAATTGCTTATTAAGGCTTTTAGATTGTTACCAAAGACACAAGCTGTGGATGTATTTGTTAATATGGATGACGAGGTACAAAGAGAATTAATAGCTAATTTAACTAAGAAAGAAGCTAAAGATATTATAGAAGATATGTTTACCGATGATGCAGCTGACTTATTTGAAGAGATGCCAGCTATGCTTGTTACTTCTTTACTTGGTAGTGTTGATAAAGAAACAAGAAATGATATAAATAGATTACTTAAATATCCTGAGAATAGTGCTGGTTCTTTGATGGCTGTTGAATATATCCATTTAAAAAAGGGACTTACTATAAAAGAATCTATTGAAAGAATTAGAAAGCAAGCTGATGATTTTGTTTCTTATGATTCTTGTTTTGTAACAGATAAAGAAAGAAAGTTACTTGGTTATGTTAATGTAAAAGATTTACTTATCAATGATCCAGAAACTATGATTGATGATATTATGATTGAAACAGAACATAGTATTAATACTTTGATGGATCAAGAAGATGTTGCAAAGATGTTCCAAGATTATGACTACTCTACTTTACCGGTTGTTGACTCAGAAAATAGATTAGTTGGAGTTATTACTATTGATGACGTAGTTGATATTATGGAAGAAGAAGCTACTGAAGATATTGAGAAAATGGCTGGTATGGTTCCTACTGAGAAGCCTTATTTGAAACAAAGTTTGCTTGACATCTATAAAAGTAGAATGCCTTGGTTATTATTCTTGATGATAAGTTCAACATTTACTAGTGGAATTATTTCTAGTTTTGAAGGAGCTTTAGCTAGTTGTGCTATTCTAACAGCATTTATGCCAATGGTTATGGGTACTGGTGGTAATGCTGGAGGGCAATCAAGCGTTACTATAATACGTGCATTATCTTTGGATGAAGTACAGTTTAAAGATACTTTAAAAGTTTTATGTAAAGAATTTTTTATTGGTATTATTTGTGGGCTTACTTTAGCAGTATGTAATTTCTTTAAACTAATACTATTCGATAAAGTTACAAAGATGGTGGCTTTTGTAGTTTGTCTATCTTTGTTCTTAACAGTAATGCTTGCAAAAGTTATTGGAGCATTGCTACCAATACTAGCTGATAAGCTTCATTTAGATCCTGCAGTTATGGCTAATCCTATTATAACTACAATTGTAGATGCTGGGTCTTTACTTGTTTATTTTAAAGTTGCTAGTATGTTACTTGGGTTATAAAAAATATCTAGTTGGTGCTAGATATTTTTTATATTTCAATTATATTTTTTATTTCTTCGTTGCTATAGCCTTTTCTTTTTAAATTTTCTTTTATTATTTCAATTCCTTCTGCTCTACCTTCAGCGCGACCTTCTGCACGGCCTTCTTCTAAACCTTCTGCTCTAGCATCTCTTTTTATTTCTCTATGTAGACATTCTAAGTATTCTCCGTAATCATAAGTAGGTAAATCTTTGTTTAATACAAAGTTTTGTAATGTTTCCATAACACTCTTCCTTTCCTTATTTCCACAAATATACTTTTCCATTTCTTCAAAGCTACTACACATAAACATTGCACAATCTAAGTATATTTCATTATTATCATAACATAATTCTTTCATTCTTGGTAAAAA
>CAZJHG010000054.1:0-8149 GCA_964545885.1 uncultured Muribaculaceae bacterium
CTGTACCAACTGGCTTTAACCAATATTGATCTGATAATGATAATCCAAATGCTTTGTCTAATAATTCACATGGAGCATTTATATTAAGTCTATGTAGTAATAAGTCTAGTTTATCTCTCCAAGATGGAATTCCTCTTCCTTTAAACCACTCACTTAAATTTGTTCTAAATGGAGTATCATTAATGTCGTCGCTCACATAGAAACTTTTTGATATGTATGGTGCATAGTCAATATTATACACATCATAAATTTTAGTAAATACACCAGTAGCAGAATCATACTCAGCAACTAATACCTCTTTATTTTTATTCATTAAAGTACGTTTCATAGGATAATCATCTCCTTTGTCTTTCTACATAACATTATACCATAATATTAATAATTATCTTTTTCCCCTAAAAATTCTAACATCTAAATTTTTTTAATTATCTCAAAATAGTAATTATAGCAATAGTTAAATATAAACAATAAAGGTTATTACACAAACAATTATCCTATTTTCAAAAGAAAAAACGGCCTAAACCGTTTTATTCTAATTCTTTAATTTTTCTAAGATTAACTAAAGTTAAAACAACTCCAGCAACTATTATAATTATACTACCTATTATAGCAATATCTGATGTATCAGGATTCTTTGTCACATCTTTTTTAACAAAAGTTACTTCAATAGTTACATCACTACTAGGCATTGTAAATGTATTATCTTTAAATACCACAACATTGCCATCACTATCAGTTACTTTAACCTTATCAAGTACATATCCTTCTCTAGGTTCAATAGTAAATGTTACATCAGAACCTGTATAATTAGTATCACTAGATACTTTAACAGTACCATTACCATCAGTTTTAGCAACAACATTATAAGGTTTACTATATCTTAAAATTCCATTCTTACAATTAACAGAACAATTATCAACTACATCACATACAGTATAAGAAACAACTATTCCATCTTCATCACTAATTATATTATCAACAGAAATACTAATATCATCATCTTCCTTATCAGAATATAAATCTTTTACATCAAAACTATCTATTAAATTTCCGTTTAAATCATATATATCAATATTATTATAATTAGTACCAACAGCATATACATAATTATCAAATAATGCTACATCAACATACCACCATGCTATATTTTCTTTTTCTACACTATTATAATTATTACCATTATCCCAATCAAAGAAACTAATTACAGTTCCAGTTAAATCAGTTGCACTTCTTTTATATACAACAACGACACTATCTTGAGTTTTAACAAAATCTATAGGTATGGGTATCCAAGTTCCAAAATATTGTTCCATAAACAAATATTCATATTCTTCAGGATAATAATCATTTAATAAATCTAAGTTATCATTCCAGTCTTCTTTAAATTCAATAGCTTTATAATTTTTTAAATCATAATCAACACTTAATAATAAATATTGTTTATCTAAACTATCAGCAACCCCTTCAAACTTGTACCAACCTAAAGAAGTTATAGTTATTGATTCATCTCCAAAATAAACAACATCATTCCAATCATATAAATAGTAAGTAGTCTTTATACTATCTTCAATCTCTAAATTAGTAGATAATTTATAAACAGTAATATACCAATTATCATCAAGAGCAACTACATAATAACTACCATTTTTTTCATTAATTCCTACAATAGTAAAATCTTTTTCTAAAGTTAAATTCTTAACTTCTTTACCATTCTTATCAAATTTAGCAATATGAGCTAGAAAATCTTCATCATATCCACCCATTAAATATCCTTCACTAACTTCTGTTAAAGTTTCAGTATATTCCATTGATATATCATCATTTTTCCAAGCTGGCTTCAATTCTTCTTTAGCACTAACATTACAAATAAACATAAAAAATAAACTCAATATAATTAAAACTTTTTTCTTTTTCATAACCACACACCTCTATTATCTATCCCTACTATAAACAATAGTACCATCTATCAAAAAATAAATCAATTAAAAAACTGACGAATATCATCAGTTTCTTCATTCAATAATTATTTCAAACTATCTATTCTTTCATCATAATTTTCACTCTTACATACATAAGAACCACTTACTACCATATCTGCTCCAGCTTCTTTAACTAACTTCACAGTATCAGCATTAATTCCACCATCTACATTAATTACATAGTGATATCCATTTTCCTCCCTTATATCTCTAAGAGTTTCTATCTTATATAAAATATCTTCCATAAACTTTTGTCCACCTTTACCAGGTTTAACACTCATTACTAAGACTTGATCTAAGTGATTAAGCAAAGGTACTATATGACTTACTTTAGTTTCAGGATTAATAGCTAAACCAACTTTCATATTTGTATGTCTTATCATATTAATAACATCTATTGGTCTTCTATGAGACTCATAGTGTAATGTTAAGTACTCAACATTATTCATTTTAGCAAATTCCTTAACATATTTATTAGGAGAGCAAGCCATCATATGTACATCTAATTTTTTATTACAATCTTTAAACATTTTCTTAATTTCTTGTACAGTATAATTAGCATTTTCTACAAATATACCATCCATCATATCTACATGGATATAATCTGCATTAGATTCATCTATTTTCTTTATTGTAGTTTCTAAATCATAATCACTACTTATAAAAGATACTCCTACTTTCATTTTTCTACTTCCTCCAAAAATAATAAATAATTATTATATCTAGATTGTAGTATCATTTTATTATCTAGAGCTTTCTTTACTCCACAATCTTTTTCTTTATGATGCATACAATCTCTAAATTTACATTCATACTCTCTAAATTCTATAAACGTATCTCTAAGTTGTTCTTTATTCATATCTTTTAAATCTAACGCTGAAAATCCAGGAGTATCAGCTATATATCCATCTGATATTTCATATAACTCAACATGTCTAGTTGTATGTTTTCCTCTACCTAGTGCTTCACTTATTTCATCAGTTTTTATATCTAATGTATCATCTAGTAAATTTATTAGACTACTTTTCCCAGCACCAGTTTGTCCTGCTAATACAACTATATTATTATCGAGCATTCTTTTTATTTCAGCTGTTTCAGTATTATAAACAACTTTAATACCTATCATTTCATAATATTTTTTTAAATTAGCTATATTTTCTTTTTCAACTTCATTAAGTAAATCTAATTTTGTAAAACATATAACTGGTTCTATATCATTAAATGTTATAACAGTAATTAATTTATCTAATAAATTTAAATCTAAATTAGGTTTTTTTGTACTAGTAACTATAAAAGCCATATCAACATTAGCAATAACAGGTCTTTCTAGTTCATTTTTTCTATCTAAAATGTCTTCAATTACGTTATCATCTGTATTTATGATAACGTAATCTCCAACTATCGGACTTATTTTATCTTTTCTAAACCTTCCTCTAGCTCTACAACCATAAAGCATATCTCCTACTTTAACAGTATATAGATTACTAATTTGTTTTATTATTTGTCCTTGCATTATTCTAAACTCTCTGTTCCATTAGTCCCAGAACTAGTACTACAATCTTCTAAAGTTGAATCACATGTATCATCAGGATCAGCTAATGAGCTATCAGCTATTTTTATAGTAAGTGTTGTATTACTTATAACAGTATAGCCTTCTTTTCTACTTTGATAAAATATTACACCATCATCATAGCTTGAATTAGCTTCTCTTTTTATAACTAACTTAACACCATATTGATCACAAAATTGTTGTACATCCTCTTCTAACCAAGAACCATCAGTAAAATCCGGATATTCAGTAGCAATATTAGGTATATAAAGTTCTATGCTATCTTTTACACTAAGTTTTTCCCCAGCTGCAACAGATTGCTTCATAATTGCTTCTGCTTCATATTTATCAGGATTATCTACATCAACAAATGAAACATATACAGTTATTCCTTGAGCTTCTAAATAACCTTTTACTTCTCGATAATTTTTTCCAGTATAATCTTCAACTTCTATTTTTGAATCACCAGAAGATACATATATTGTAACAACAGTACCTTTTGATCTTTTTGAACCACTAGCTGGAATTGTTTTTACAACTTTACCTTCGTCTACCTTATCATCACTTATTTCCATAGTTTCATCAGCGACTTCAAAACCAGCTTCTTGCAATTCTGAAATAACTTCACTAATAGTCTTACCTTCTACTTCTGGTACTATAATATCATCTTGAAATAAGCTTGGTAATAATAGTACAAATGAAGTTACAAGCACTACTAAGAAAGCAAATATTATACCAAGAACAACTAATATTTTATTTTCTTTCTTTACTTCTTCTTCAGTAACTTGTTTAACTACTACATCACCATTATCTTCATCGTCATTTTCAACACTAATAGCTTTTTCTACTTGTTTAGTAAATTTTTTATTATCACTATCTAATTCAGGATATTGATATTCCCATTTTTCTTCATTTACTCTTGAATCATCTAAACAAGTTTTTAAATCTTCATACATTGCTCTAGCATCATTATATCTGTTTTTAGGATTCTTAGCAGTACTTTTTAAAATTATATTTTCTACACTTTGAGGAAGATCATCAATTTCATCTCTAATACTAGGAAGAGGCTCTTTTAAATGTTTAAGAGCTATTTCAACAGCATTATCTCCTCTATAAGGTAAAACTCCAGTAAGTAACTCATACATTAAAATACCCATTGAATAAATATCACTTTTTAATGTTGAACCTTTACCACTAGCTTGTTCTGGTGGTAAATAATGAACACTACCCATTACTGAATTAGTTTGAGTAAGTTGCGTAGCATTCATAGCCATTGCTATACCAAAGTCAGTAATCTTTACTAAACCATTTTCAAGTATCATAATATTTTGTGGCTTAATATCTCTATGTATTATATAAGAATCATGTGCTACTGATAAACCATCAGCAATTTGACTCATTATATCAACTACTTCTGATACAGTAAGTTTCCCTCTTTTTTTAATTAAATCTTTAAGATTTTTACCTTCAATATATTCCATTACTATGAAATATTGTCCATTATCATCTCCAACATCATATACTTCTACAATATTAGGATGACTTAAACTGCTAGCATTAAGTGCTTCTCTTTGAAATCTTCTAACAAATTTTTCATCATTAGACAAATCTCCACGAAGAACTTTTACAGCAACATCTCTATCTAAAATAGTATCATAAGCTAAATAAACATTAGCCATTCCACCTTCACCGATAGATTTGATTATTTGATAGCGATCATTTATTTTTTGTCCCTTCATTATCATTATTCTTCACCGCTTTCACAATTCAAATAAGCTACTGATATATTATCAGTTCCCCCTCTTGCATTACTCTTTCTTATAAGTTTTATAACTTTTTCTTCTATTTCTAAATCTTCATCATTTAATACTTTTTCAATTTGCTCTTTTGTTAACATTGAAGTAAGTCCATCACTACATAGTAATATACCATCTATATTTATATCTACATCAAATATATCTAATTCAGCTTTTTCACTACTACCTAATGCTTTCATTAAAACATTTCTTTTTGGATGATACTTAGCTTCTTCTTCTGTTAAATCTCCACTAGCAACTAATAAATTTACTAGTGTATGATCGTTCGTTACCTTTGTTAGCTTTCCATTTTTAAATACAAATCCTGAACTATCACCTATATTAGCAAATATCAAATATTCATTTGTAAGTAATGCCATTACAGCAGTAGTTCCCATTCCTAATGCTTCAGGATGAACTTTAGTATGATCAAGTATCTCTCTATTTATTGCACATACATTATCTTTTAACCAATTTATTGCATCTATCTTACTACCTATAGTAGAAAGTTTACCAAATTCATCTCCCATATGTTTAACAACCATTGAACTAGCAACTTCTCCAGCTCTATGACCACCCATACCATCAGCTACTATTAATAATTGTTCGTTATTAGCATTTTTTAGTATTGTAACAGAATCTTCATTATGATCTCTTACTTTACCAGAATCTGTTAAATAAAATGTTTTCATGCTTTCACCTCTTTACTTCTAAGTTGCCCACAAGCAGCATCTATATTACTACCAAACTCTTTTCTTATTGTGACATTTATACCGTATTTTTTTAATACATCATAAAATTTCAATATTTGTTCTTTACTAGTACGTTTAAACTCTATATGATTAGTTTCATTATATGGTATTAAATTTACATATACGTTTAAACCTTTTAAAAGAGCAGCTAATTCTACAGCCTGTGTCTCATTATCATTTATCCCTTTAAGCATAACATATTCTATAGTAACTCGTCTATTAGTTTTATCGATATATTCCTTAATAGTATCCATTAAAATAGGTAATTTATACGCTTTATTTATCGGCATTATCTTATCTCTTAACTGTGTATTAGGAGCGTGTAAAGACAATGCTAAGTTAATCTGTAAATTTTCATTCATTAAATCTTTTATTTTAGGCACTATACCACAAGTAGATAATGTAATATGTCTAGCACCAATAGCAATCCCTTTAGGATCATTTATAATTTTTATAAAATTCATAACATTATCATAGTTATCAAGCGGTTCTCCAATTCCCATTATAACTACACTAGATATTCTTTTATTTATATCCTCTTCTACCAACATTATTTGTTGAACCATTTCATAAGCCCCTAAGTTTCTTACTTTTTTAAGTCTGCCTGACTCACAAAAAGCACATCCCATATTACAACCGACTTCACTACTTACACAAATAGATAATCCGTAATCATGTTCCATTAAAACAGCTTCAATAAAATTACCATCAAATAATTTAAATAAATATTTTTTAGTAAGCTTATCTTCTTGCTTTTTTTGAATACTTATCATTCCAAAAGAAAAATCTTTTTCTAACTTTTCTCTTAGTTCTTTTTTTATATTAGTCATCTCACTAAAAGATTTAACTTTATGCATATAAAGCCACTCAAAAACTTGAAGAGCTTTAAACTTTTTCTCTCCAATATCTAAAAAATATTGTTCTAAATCAATTCTTTTAATACCATATATATTCATCATAATACACCTATTCTAATTATACCATAAGCAAGTACTTTTTATAAGAAATATTTTTACCAAAAAAACCACCAAAGTGGTTCTAAAATTCTTCTTCTAAAACAAATTTATTTCTTTTATGAACAATAGCCATTCCTCTCAGAGCATTTAATGCCAAAAACAGCGAATCAAGTATTACTATCCCATACTTTAATAAATCCATTATATTAATATTAACTTCTGCAACAATACGTCTCGCTTCTTTAAGTGTTTCTAGTTCAACATAAAAATGATTAACTATGCTAAAGAATAAATAAACAACACATACATATAAAATGACATTTACTACAACAACATATCCATAATATACATACATATTTATTTTATTTAAATATCTATCCTTAAAACAATTTTTTATAGTTCCATTTATACTTATTTTTAATATAAAACATACCAAAAATAATGCTCCCAAAATAATTCCTGAAAATATCAAAAAGTCTTGATTAAATAAAGATTTAGTATACATTTTTTTTGTAAAATATGTAAACTCAAATCCCGTATATTTCATAATTATAAATAAAATTAAACTTAATACCGATAATTTAGCAACAATTTTTAAAGTAGATAATATTAAAGCTCTAGCTATTGTCTGCTCTGTTTTTATCTTACCTTTATTCATTCCAGCTGAATCAGCACTAAAATCATATTTATAATCTTCTGTAACTATATTAAGTGAAGCTAAAGACTCAACTTTATCCATTCCTGTATTTACTTTTTTATTAAAACTAGGTCCATCTTTACTTATCTCAACAACAGCCATATTAACACCCACTTTTATACTCTTTCAGTATACCACAGAATATTTCCTATTCCAAATGCAATCTTAATTTCTTTATTACTTTTTTTTCTATTCGCGATATATAAGATTGACTAATACCAAGCAACTCAGCTACTTCCTTCTGTGTAAATTCTTTTGTATTAAAAAGACCATATCTCATTATCATTATCTGTTTATCTCTTTCATCCAATTCTTCTAAATAATCTTTTAATAACTTAATATCAACTTTTTTCTCATATTCTTTATATGTAACATCATCAGGAGTACCAATAATATCTTCTAAATGTAATTCATTTCCTT
>CAZJHG010000055.1:0-7804 GCA_964545885.1 uncultured Muribaculaceae bacterium
CGACCTTCCGGTTTTCAAGACCGGTCCCTTCAACCAGACTTGGGTATTCCTCCATATCACTGCTTTTCTCCAGCGACAAGTTGATTATAGCACAATATTTTTTATGATGTCAACAAAAAACACAACTTTTTTTATTTTTCGCATAATTTTATTATTTCAAAAGGCTTGTAATCAATAAAAACTCATACTTTTTAATTTTTTTTCTAAAAACTCTTGCAAAACAAAAGAAAATGAGTTATACTCAAGAAGTCTTATGAAAAGACACATGGTGTTTGCCCAAGTGGCGGAACAGGTAGACGCACAGGACTTAAAATCCTGCGAGATTTAACCCTCGTGCCGGTTCAAGTCCGGCCTTGGGCACCATTAAAAAGAATACAGAACGAAAGTTCTGTTTTTTTATACCTAAAAAAAGAAGAATTACTTCTTCAATCCATCTTTATACTCGGCAATCCACATTGGTAATTTTTCTTTCAATAAAGAAAATCCTTTTTTATCTTCTTTTTCTTTCGTATCTTGAATTCTATAATCCAAATTTTTTATTGTTAATTTTAATCTTTTATTACTTTCATCAACATCTATTATTTTTGAAATAATAATTTCATTTAATTGAACATAATCAAAAACATTTCTTACAAACTTCTCAGATATCTCAGAAATATGAATTAAACCAGTATAACCATCATCTGTTAATAAAAATATTCCATAGTTTTCTATACCAGTAACTTTTCCTTTAACAGAATCCCCAATTTTATACTTTGGCATTCTTCCACCTCAGGAAATATTATACCACAACAAGTTATTTACACAAAATAATTTATAAGATATAATTAAATATGGTGATTACAAATGGAAGAAAAAAATCAAGAAGTAATAAATAAAATAAAAGAAAATCTAGAAACATTAAGACCATATCTTAATATGGATGGTGGGGATGTAGAATTCGTAGATT
This sequence comes from uncultured Muribaculaceae bacterium, assembly GCA_964545885.1. Classification (GTDB taxonomy): domain Bacteria; phylum Bacillota_I; class Bacilli_A; order RF39; family UBA660; genus Coprovivens. The sequence continues at coordinate 950 of CAZJHG010000055.1, forward strand.
ACAAAGATAAAGTAGTTTATGTAAAACTAACTGGAGCTTGCGCAGCATGTATGTTTTCAGATGAAACTATAAAAAACGGACTATACGAAACATTAAAGCAAGAAATACCAGAAATAGAAGGAGTAATTAACGTAACAGTTTAATTACTTTTTTTTAGCCAAAAAAACAACTTAATATTCATTATATCTTCAATGTCGGCTAAATATCTTTCATAATCATTAATCTTGTTCAAATAAATTATCAACTCGTTTTCTTCTATTTCTTTTAAGACAATCCTACTAGTTATATAAAAATATTCAAAAGGGAAACACATTCTAACAAAAATATAGTTTTTATCATTCGCAGAAGCACTATCAACTAAACTTTCTAGCAAATTCCAATCATTCGTTAATCTTATAAAACTAACAACATCCTTATATTTATTACCATTAACTATATTCAAAGGATTATAAAATTCTAAACTACTAGTAGTCTTAAGTTCTCTATGGGCTAAGCACATATTATTAACATTTTCTACATAGTTATTCCTATAAAATGACAATAAAAGTTCTCCTAAACCAACAAAATAATCAAAACTATTATTAATTAATTTACTATACGATAGTTCTTCAATTTGATACTCTAAATAATCTATTTTAGAGTACCATAATTCATCCATACGTAAATATTCATCACTATAGCCACTATAAGAATTGAATACCAATATATCATTCAAATCTATATCATAAATTAAAACATTTACTTTAAATAGTACATAACCATTAGAATACACATTTCCGTCTTTATTCAGCACAAATTCATGTAGTCTCAGTCTATTATACTTTTGATTGTTTAATTTTATATAAATATCTTTGACACTTTCTTCATCCAAAATACTTTTTATAAAATAGTAATGAATACCAGACACCAAAAACACAATACCATTAATATATTGTTCATATTCATTAACATCAATATTGTAATATTTCCTTAAGTTTTCAATCATATTACATAATATGAAAAAAAATCCAGTTTATAACTGAATTTTATTTTTTATCTTGAACTACATTTGTAACTGTTGCAGGATTATTAGTTGCTGTAGCATTCATAGCTGCTCCTTGCATGAAGTTAGTCATCATTGTCATCATTTGTTCGTTTATCATCTTTTCTTTTTGTTCTAAAAGAGTTTCTTTTTTCTTAACTTCTTCTTCTCTCAAATATAAATCTCTATAAACTTTTTCTTGAATTGTTTGAACAAGGTTTTTAACCCCTTCCATAAACATTTCTTGTGCAGCAACAACAACTTGATCTATAGATGCATCAGGATTAAAACTAGGAGTAGCAGAAGTGTCTATCTTAACTTCTGGCGTAGGTACTGTTGCTTGCGCTTCTTGTGCTATTTGAGCAGTTGGTACCACAACACTAGGTTGAACAACTTGTACTTCTGGTTGAACAGGCTGAGCAATTTGTACTTCAGGTTGTACTACTGGTGGCACAGCCGCTGTATTTACTATAACTGGCACAGGATTCACAACATTAGTACTTTCTTGAACATTAGTAACAGCAGGAGTTGGTACTGAAACATTATTTTCTGTATTAACAGGGCTTGCATCTTGAACATCATTATTTAAAACAGGCGCAGCAGAAACAGAATTATCAGTTACAACCGGTTCAGGCTGTTGAACAGGCGGAACTGCAACTGGTTGAGCTTCCACTATTGGAGCTGGCTGTACAAGATTTTGTGAAACAGCTGTTACATTATTATCAACAGGTACAACAGGTGTAGGATTTTCCGAAACAACACTCGGAGCAGTCGGAATAACTACTACTGGCTCCGGATTAACAGGCACTGCTTGTACTGGTTCTGAAGAAACTTGATTAACTGGCGGTATAGGATTAACCACAGGCGGAGCTGCAACCTCTGTAATTCCTGGAATCAATTCATCGTCAGGATTACTATTTGTTCCCCCACTAGGAAAAATAGAATTTGAAGTTGTAGGAGCCTCTGGCACAACAGGTTCTTCCACCTTTTTTTGTTGTACTACATTACTCTTTTCCCCAGCGGCATAATTATCTATCATTTGTTTTGAAGCAGAAGCACTAACAGAAATATCTCTTGAATACTGCCCACTTCCATTTATACTTTCAATAGTTGGTAAATATTGATATGAACCAACATTACCTGAAATGATTGCACGCATAATTGTTTTTATCGAAGACCATTCATCATCAGAAGCAATCTTCTGTAAAACGCCATCTACAATTTCACTTACATGCAAAACAGTGAGTCCATGCGGATCCACAGCGTTTTCAGTAGTTATAATGTATTTTTTCTCGGTATCAGGAATCATGAAAACAGAAACAATATTTGAACTTAATGTTTCACCAGATTCCTTCAAAATTGAAATCTTCTCTGGCATTGCAATCCCTCTCTATTCTATTCTATAATTTATTATAGCAAAATCAGAATACGATTTCAATAACTTATTTTATTCTTTTTAGTTGAAACCATTTACATCCATAAGCACAATTGTTTTCAATATAACTTTCAAGCCCTACAATATCATTCAACTTTTTACAATTCTTACTTTTAGAATCATAAAAACCTTTTAATCTTATTTTTCCATAAGCCCAATCACCAACTATATAATCATAATTATCAAAATAATCAGTAATTTTTTCAGTTAATACTTCTTTATCAATCGCCTCATTGACATTTTTTATAACCTCATATTCAACATCATTTATTTTAATCTTTTCCATTCCATTCACCCCACTAATTTATGTTTTTTAACATATTCATCTATTTCATAAGGATTGTAAGCAACTAATACTGCATAACTTTTTTGATAAAAACTTTTACTACTAGCAGTAAACAATAAATCTCTAAACCTACTTAGTTCTTTACTACTAACTTTACCATTATCTTTTCTTTTTATCATCATATCAACCAAATACTTTTGTACTAAATTAAAATATTTGTTTTTCTTTTTTATAGGTTTATCCATAATTTTTTTATCAAACGAATAAAATCTATCTAAACTAATTTTAAAATTATTATACTCTTTTTCTTCGAATCCGTACTTCTTAATCAAACTATTAAATTTATTAACATCCTTACTATAAAAACACTCGGTAACTTCATTTCCATATATTACCAAAAGCATTCTTACTACACAACACAAAAAAGTATTATAGTTCAGACTATCTTTTTCATCCTTAGATTTTTCATATAACAAAAAAGCATCATTTAGTGCATTATTAACAAATATATCATTATCAGTCATACAATCACCTACTATATAATAGTATCACATTTTTATTTGATTAACTAGATACAATTGAACTAGATTTTTCTATTGTATTACCCAAATATTCTGGAATTCTTCCCACTACTATTTTAGAAGCTATTATCATTTCATATGAATTACCAAATTCATAAAAATTACTTGAAATTAATAAATTATTTTTTATATCTATAGATAATAATAATTCAATAAGTAAATTATTCAATCCATAATCTGTTACTTTGGTTTTAAACCCCATATCAACATCACTTAAATAATTTATTTTACAAGGAATTTTAAAACCAAAATTATTAGAAATCATATTATTCTGAGTTAATCCAACCGGTAAAAAGTAAATACCATCTTTTATTTCATCATAATCAGTATTTATTTTCAAATCATAAACATTATTATAAAGTGTATCCATTCCGTTGCTTAAATACTTATAAGCTATATTAAAATTATAATTAACAGATACAACTTCTCCCTCACTATTCATATTAAGTTCAACTATATCAAGTAATTCTTCATTTTCAAGAGTATCTTGATCAAATATATAAAATACATAATTGTATATATCTCTATTAACGTTTTTTTCTACTATATTTTGAACATATATTATAAGTTTATTACCTATATAATTTATATTATTCCAAGTAAACATTAATATCATTATAATAGTAAATATTAATTTATTATGTTTTCTCTTTTTTAATTTCATACTTAATTATATGTAGAAAATTAAAAAAGAACTATTTAAAATAGTCCTAATTTTAAGAAATGATTAGCTAATATAACACATCCAGCTATAAATGCAATAACAATTAATATTACAAGAACTTTTACAAATCCTTTGTAAAATCCTTTATCTTTTAAATCTTCGAAATCATCAAAATCTTCTTGTTTAAATACTGTTGTACTTCCAATAAATGAATCATCTAATTTTAAATCTGTTTCTTTTTTATCCTTAGATTTCTTTTCTTTCTTTGCCATTTTTTTATCTAATTCATCAAGTGCAATTTCTAACTCTTCTTCATCTATTTCTGGCAATGTTTCTGTAATATTTTTTTCTTCTGGGATTATTTCTTCTTTTTCAATACTCAAAGTATCTTCGTCTTCAGAATCTTCTGAAGCTTCGTCAGTTTCTTCAGCTATAGGAGTTGAATCAGTTAATGCAAGTTCATTTTCTTTTTTAGATTCTTCGATTAACTCTTGTACTAAAGCTCCCATTACCTTAGTATTTTCATCTTCTCCTCTTAAATCACTAAGTATATCAAGTGGATCCATTTCACCAGTAACCTCTAAATTACTCTCATTATCAATTAATTCTTTTGCTGTAATAGTATTTATTAAATCATATAATTGTTTTTCTTCTTTTTCTTTATCAGGTGCTGGTCTTCTATCAGTTGGCTTTTCTCCAAATTCAATATCATCATCAATTGGTTCTTCATTATCCATGGCATCTAAAGTTTTAAGTATATCAATTTGTGTATTACGTACTTTCTTAAGTCTATCTTCTTCATAATTGATTTCTTTTTTATCCCTAGCTTTTTCTAATATAGCATTAATATCATATTCTCTTGTTTCATCCAAATTTATTTTTGGCAATGCAATTTCTTCTGTATCACCAAAACTTTTTCTACGTGGATTTTCTTTATATTTTTCATTTAAAATATCTTTTATTTCATCAAGACTTATATTATCAGTATTCTCACCAATTACAGAAACATTATTATTCAAATCAAAATCATTTAATTCTAAACTACTTACTTCTTTGTATAATTCTTGATTCCTTTTAGCTCTTGAAGAAATTTGTACATCATCATTTTCAACATTAACATTTCTATCATAATATTTTTGCATTCTCGATTGTCTTGATTCCATTTTACGACACTCCTTATCATTATAATGATAACACAATTATTGTTATTTTTAAAATGTTTTATTGCTTTTTTTTATTCTAGTTGATATTATTTAAAAAGGAGGAATTATTATGATAAAAGTTAATGACACATGTATTGGATGTGGAGCTTGTGTAGCAATAGATCCAGAACATTTCGATTTTAATGAAGGTGTTTCAGTTGCCACTTCTCAAGAAGTAACTGATTCAGTTAGAGAAGCTGCAGGAGCTTGCCCAGTTGGAGCAATTGAAGTTACTGAAACTGCTGAAGAAACTGAAGAAACAACTGCTTAATAAAGCATCCAAATAAAATGAGTTCTATTTTTTAGAACTCTTTTTTAATTTCATTAATTCTTGTACTTCAGCATTTGTTAAGTATCTATATTCACCAGATTGTAATCCCTTAACATCTAAAAACGCTAATCTTTCTCTAGTAAGTTTATTAACAGGATGTCCCACTGCTTCAAACATTTTCTTAACTATATGATTTCTACCTTCAACAATAGTTACTTCTACTTTAGACTTATTTTTTTCTAAGTCTTTTTTCTTTATCTTAACTCTCTTAGGTACAACATTAACACCATCTACAACTACTCCACCCTTTAAAGCATAAATCTCCTCAGTAGTCATAATACCTTCTATAATAGCCAAATAAGTTTTTTCAACTTCATTAGAAGGGTGCATCATTATATTAGCAAATTCTCCATCATTAGTTAAAAGCAAAACACCTGTAGTATCATAATCCAATCTACCTACTGGATATATTCTTTCATTCGTATTTATTAAATCAGTAACAACTTTTCTTCCTTTATCATCACTAACACTACAAATATATCCTCTTGGCTTATTAAGTAAATAATATTCTTTTCTACTTTGTTTTCCTAAAGTAACACCCTCAACTACAATATCTTCATTTCCAGATACTTTAGTACCCAACTCTGTAACTAAGTTTCCATTAACATATACTTGACCTTTACTAATAAGTTCTTCTGCTTTTCTTCTAGAACAATATCCACTATTAGCTATATATTTTTGTAAACGTTCCATATAAATCACCTGCAACTAATTATACAAGAAAAATCAAAAAAAGAGAAATATTTCTTTCTCTTTACTTAATAAAATAATAATATATTAAAAATCCAAGTACTAAAATGCCACCAATTATTATCGCTATATTACTAATTTTTTTCATCTTAACTATAACATTGTTATTATCTTGCATTTCTTCTTCAGCACTATAATTAACAACTTGTTTACTATCAGAGAAAAACATCCTAATTACTAAAACAAACAATGCAAATCCTGCTAAAACAGAAAGTCCCATATTAAATTTTTTTACTAAAGATTCCTTACCTAAAAAAACCAATAGAAAAAGAATAATTACTATAAAACTAGATATAGCTACATTAACCCATATACTTTTTCTTTTCTTTTCAAAATCATATTTACAATCAGTACAATATCTTACACTACTAGAGTTTATCTTACCACACTTAGGACAACTCTTTCTTAAGTTATCAATACTATGATGACACTTAGTACATTTTTTTGTTCCTTTTATATTCATAAAACCACACTTAGGACATTTTATTTGTTTACTATTTTCTTTTACCATATTATCACTACCTTAAATAATTATATCAAAAAAAGAACTTAGCTACAATTAAAGCAGCTGTTATACCACAAAAA
>CAZJHG010000056.1:0-7665 GCA_964545885.1 uncultured Muribaculaceae bacterium
CTTCTAATCCATCGTACTTAGCATTAATTATGGCTAAATACTTTTTTACATTATTTTTTAATTCTTCCATATTCACCTCCAACTAGAGTAAAGTAACTAATTTTCTGTTTCTTCAACAGCTTCGTCTTTTTTAGCATTCCGTTTAGACTTAATTTCTTCGTATAAGTCATTATGTTTTTCGTATTGCTTAATTACTTCAGGATTTTGTGGGCATTCCACGAACCCCGTCTTTAAATTTTTAAAACGTCTCATTTTTCCCTCCTATTTTATTTAATTATTCTCCAATAGTACCGATATATTTAATTAAATCAGGCATTATTGATTTTGTACCTTTTGAGAAGAATAGTTCTAATCCGATAGCATTTGATAGTGGAATTTTTTCAGCTTCATATTCGTCAGTAGTAACTAATTGTGCTACTGCACCATCTATCATACAGATAGCATCTTTGGTTTGACGAATATTTGAATATAATCTAACTTTATGGAAGTAATCCATTGTTCCGTCAGAACCATCAATTTTGTCGATATAGTTTCTAATTTTACCATAAACATTAGGTTTTACAGTTAAAACTAACATATCTCTATCAACACCGTCTACCCAGTCATTTTGAGTAGTTTCAACACTTTGAATTAAAGCTTCAAGAATATCCTCGATATTTGTTTCACTAATACCACTTACAGCAGTACCTTCTGCTTCAGCTTTAGCAAAGAATTGAGTATCCAGGTATGATACCATACGTTTGATATGGTTCTTTTTTCTCTTTTCAGCCATTCCAGCTAAACCAAATAACTTAACATCCTTTCTTTCTAATTCTTCAACGATTTCTTTATCTGTATCTACTGTTACAGTAACCTTACCGTTATTATTTAGAGCATCGCCCTTACCATTACCTCTAGCTGTTCCATAGTCATTAACTGTAGAATTTTTAAATCTATCAATTTCTACACTACCACTTTGAGGATCTCCACTATAATTCTTATTTTTAATTTGTTCACTAATTGCTTCCTTTTGAACTGCTTCTATTACTTCTCCATATGTTTCTGCTAATTTATCTTTTGTTGTACTATCAACATAAATATTTAAAGCATCTTGTCTTGCCATTTATATCACTCTCCTTATTTCTTATTATTTTGGCATTAAAAAGCCGACATAATTTTTTTATTATTGTCGGTTTCGTTTTTGTGGGAAAAATCTTCTGGAGGGTTTCCCTTGAGTTTATTAGTTACTCCTGTCTCCACTGATTTGTTATAAGTCTTTGCTAATAATTCGATATTTTCTTTAGTTTTAGATTCATCCAAATCAACTACAAAATCTACCAATTCCGTTGGTATGTTTTTTTCACCAAGTAATTCCTTGGCTTCAATTCTTCTTTCACGCAAAGTAATTGAATCTTCTCTGTCTTTCAATTCCTTTTCACGCTTAGTTTTCATTTCTTTTTCTCTTTCTTCTTCGGTCAATTTAATTTGTCTTTCATATTCAGCGATAGCGTTTGCCACAGCATCTTTAATAGCTTGGTCATTTTTCGCCTTTTCTTCGCCTCTTATTTTTCCAGCTAAATTGTCCATATCAGCTTGAGAAAATGTTTTACTTCCAGCATTTTTGTCCTCGTTTGTAGGTACATTAGCTGTATTAGTACCTTGAGTAGTATTTTTGTTATCTTCCATGTTCGATAACTCCTTTCTCCGTTTTGCGCCCGTCGGCTATTTTTATTTATGAAAAAAGACACTGTATCGTGCCTTAATTCCTTATTTATGACTTCTAAACCCCATCAGTCATCGTCTCGCCCAAACATCATTAGTCACTATTGAAAAGGAGGTGATTGCAGAAGCTCCATATTGCGAGATTTCCATCAAAAAAGACACTTTATTTCGTGTCTTTTAATATTCCATCAGTTGTAATGTCATATGTTTCTGTAAGTTGCTTATAATACTCGTTATAACTATCGATAGCCTTTTTGGGGGCTTTTGAAGTTAAAGTATAATGCCTGACTGCTTTTCCACCTAAAAATTCAGGTAATTCTTCATTTTCAATATACCATTCTTTGTTTTTTAAAAAATATGGTGAATTCAACATCATTTTACATCACTCCTTTTAGATATTTTTTCATAGCTTTACCTAGTTCATTTTGTTTTCCACTTTCCATATTAGCAAAACATTCAGCGAAAAATTCTTGACTGTTTTCCTGACCGTACCTAGATAGTTGATTTTGTAATTTAAAATTTCTATTATTTTTTAATGCTATACCATATATATCTTGAGATATTTTATTACATATTTTTGTTTCGTATTCTTTGGTAATTTTTCCCATTTGATATTTACTCCTAGCATTCTTTAACCTAGTTATATATTGGTTATAATCAGCTGGGTTATTAATATTATACTCTTTTATAAGATAATTTTCAACTAAATGACCAAATTCGTGATTTAAAGCATAAACATCTACTTTTTTATCACTACATGGCATAAACCAGCCTTTATTAATTTCTTGAATTATTTTTTCTTTATGTTTATTATAGTTGTCATAATAATTATCAGATAAATAAATACCTAGTTTTTTCATATCGTAGGTATGAGATGTAACAGCTATAGCATCGATTTTTCTACTTCCGAACGTCAAACCATTCGCATTTATAAAATCATTAACTTTTGGATATTTTTTCAATAGTGAATTTAGTTGTTTAGTATTGACATCTACCAATCTATTGTCAAGTTCATTTAACCCACGAGTATTATAAATAATATTTTTCTTTGATTTAAATATTTCATTTTTTATTTCTATAACATTATTCTTTTTAGCCCATTCTTCATAACTCATATTATCAATTATTTCATTCTTACCAGTTATCGGGTTTCTTGCTCTTCTTTTGAGCATCTTTTCTTCTTTTTCTACCAAATAACCTCTTGTTTTACTTCGGCAATTAGGATGTAGTGGTGGAAAATTAACTCCAACTTCCTTATCTTTATATTCGAATACTTTATTATCCATTTCCTGACATATTTTACTTGTCCTACTGTCCAGCGTTGCTACGAATACATATTTGTTTATACCCATATTTTCATAAGCCATGGCATCAACTGCATTATTAAAGTGATTAACTTCTGTTCTTACCAGCCTATCAGAATAGTATTTAGCAACATTGAACCTATCTCTTATCTGTTTAGATGTTTTAGCAATACTTTGTCCACTTATTAAAGCACCACCAATGAGTTCGCTTAATGAATCAGCTAGTATATCGGTATTACCCCATATTCTCTCACTATAATTTTTACCACTCCAGTTATCTTGGAGTAAGGTATTCATTATATTCTTATCAATCTTAGTAAAACTAAAGTCATATCCTACTCCCATCTGGGTGTCATATACTGCTTTATAATAGGAATTATTTATTACTCCTTTGTAACACATATTTTGTTCAAGTTCTTCTTTGGGGTATATCTTTTTTGCTTCGGCGTATATCTGTGCTTGTATTTGTTCTAATCGTGAAATTCTTGATTTGTAATTATTTTTTATATATTTATCAAGTCCTTGCCTTTGTAAAGTTTTCCAAACCTTATCAGTTTCCTTTTTACTAAGCAATTCTTTTAATTTCTGAACATCAAGACCAGTATCTTTAGAATAGTTCTTATATACATTCTCAATCTCTTTTTCGATATTTTTATAAGCTTGATTATATATCTTCTTTATTCTATTGATATATGCCTCACTACTCTTTTCTGCCTCACTTAACCTCGCTAAAGCTCTTTTGTCCCAATAATTTGATGTTTTAGACATCTAATCACCTACTCTGTTTGATTTATATCGTTTATCTCGTTATTCTCAAAATTAAAATCATAATTTGGTTTAGGTTTGCTTTCTTCCTCTACCTTTTTTAGCTCTACTATTTCACTGGCATCCTTAATAAATGACAATTGACTTATTAATGTTTCTGTATCAACATAATCGGCTAAATTATTAATCATTTGTGATATTTCAAAGTCATTTGATGGTAAATTTCGCTTAAATATTGCATCTACTTGTTCAATAGGTATAATTTCCATTTTAGATAACGCATTTAGATAGGTATTATATAACTCAAATCGTTCCATCAATCCTTTTTCCATGTATCGTTCTTTATTTTTAATATTTTGTTCAAACGCTAATAATTTATATCTGATAGCTACTCCACTAGAATTACCAACAAAATTAACATCGGTCATATTTGGTACCATTGATATTTTATGGATATCATTTTCAATGTTTTGTCGTAAAATATCTACATCACTTTCTTGAAGTGTTTTAACTAGATACTCAACTTTGCCATCAGTAGGTATGTTTGCGAGCATTCTACTATCTCTAAGCATATCAGCTTGTGCAGCATCAAAATCCATACCATACAAGCAAAGAATAGCATCTACTAATTGTTCCTTGTCATTAACTCGGTCACTCTGCAATAAATTATAAGCATCTATTAAACTAATAACTTCTTCAAAGTCCCCTAGTAACTCCGGATTGTTCTTGTATGCTATTAATGGCACTTTACCAAATTTATGAGGTTGTTGTTCTCCAACTTTGCTTAGCGACTTATCTGTTGACTTATAATGAACTATTTCTTTGTCATCAACATAAATAATATCCCAATATTTAAAAGTAGTTCCCTCAAATATAGGTCGATAAATAAGCCCGAATAGTTTGTTATGTTCCACGGTATCGTCATAAACTAAAATAGCATTTTTATTATCTATTTCACACGATCTGGGTTCAGCATTCTCATTTGCATAAACATATTCATATTGTATACCAAATATTGATATATCTTTTGCCAGTTCACTATCTAAGTCATTTATTGTCTGCTTTTTATAAGCATCTAATACGGGTTGTATATCATATTCCTCGGTCGTTTGATATTCAACGGGATTACCCAGCAAATAACCTATATTAATATCAGTGATATACTTTGCATGATTTACCATTACTTTATTATTCTTTAATCTATCTTCTTTTGTTCGACTAAATATATCTTGCTTACCTAAATAGTAATTTTCAAGCATTTTATACCGTTTTTCATACTTTTCATTATAATCAATAACATCATTCAATACCTTATTTGTTATCTTAGTATCTTTCGATAATGTATACATCTTTACCTCCTTTATAATCCAAAAGGTTTTGCATATACCTTTGGACTTCTTGCACCGCGAATATATTTTGTTAACCCGTATCTGATGGCATCTATTGTGTGATTAAATGTATCAACGGGTTCGTTCACATATTCTCCAGTTTTTTTATCTTTTTTCCATGTGTAATTTTCTAATTCTTCAATTACTTTAAAGCACCTTTCATCTACTACCAGCTCGTATTGTTGAATCCATTGAATACCATGAAGAATACTGTCAGCACCTTTTATCGTGGGTTCAATGTTTATTCCTTTAAGTCGAATTTCGTCAATTGATTTAGGTTCTGCACTATCTCCGTAACTCTTATCTTTGGATAATCCCAAATCAATCATTGTTTGAGCTATCTTGTCATTAAGCATACCTTTTCTAACATATTCGCTACAAACATATATCTTTTTATTAACATCATCTATTCTTCCTTCGACGATTGCCGATGGATCGTTGATGTATCCGAAGTCTAAACCAATCCAGCGATTTAAATTCTTAACTTCTGTTTCAGATATAATTTTTCTCGTGTAAGTAGGAAATACTAATTTATCAAGTGTAGCAAACTCTCCCAGAGCATAAATTCTATAGTATGCTGGATTTCTGTTCTTCAATCGTTCCAGTTCCTTACAATATTCTTTGCCTAAGAATTTATTATCTTTGTAAGTAGTATGGATTAATATTGTATTATCTGCTACTTCATTAACAAAGAAGTACTTATATACCCAATTCACTTTTGAAACTGGATTGAACATCAGGAATATTTGAGGATAGCTACATGCAGGTCTTAACCGCAAATTAAGCTGGGTGAAGTCGTCTTCCGTAAGCTCCGTTGCTTCTTCAATAACTATGTCTGTGATGTCTGTTATTGATTTTATTTTTTCCGAATCGTCTAATCCTTTAAAAATAAAAATAGAACCATTAGGAAGTTCCATCTCCAAATCACTTTTATTAATTCGGCAATATTCCTTAATGCCCGATTTACTCAATAAACTAAGCATTAACTGCCAAACCGATGTTTTAAGTGTATTACCTATCTTTCTTATCACCAGCACTCTACGAGGCTCTTTTAATGACTTTAGCAATACCTTTTGGCATGCTCCATAACTTTTGCCAGAACCAGCCCCACCGTAATATACTTCTATTCGATGTGAATAGTCATCTATAATATCATAGACCCATTCGTTGAACGCATCGGGATTTAGTTGTCTCATTTAAACCAATCCGTTTCAATAGGTTTCACTTCTACTCGGTCAACAAAGGCTCCTTGAGCTTTTGCCAGCATTTCACTTGCTTTAAGTCTATCGTTCATTCTTTCGTCTGAATCATTCATTGTGTCTGTCCAAAAACTATAGATTTTATCTAAGTCAGCAATTGTCTCTTTTCTTAGTTCCTCACTTAATTCTTTCCTTCTTTCCTCAATAATGTTTTTGAACTTCAGACTGTTCTGATATCCCATAGCTTTTAAAATGTTGTTACTGCCACTATAGCCAGCGTTTCGACTTGCGGTAGTATAATCATTCACTTTGAGATATTCGTCTATCCATCGCTCTTGTTTTGGGGTTAGAATGTCTCCTACTTCATACACTCTTACTTTTTTCTTCAAATGTTATCACCTACTTTTCTTTAGGTTTCTTAATACGAATTTCATATTTAGTACCATATAAAGTAATATATATTTTTCCATTCTTATCTGGTGTTACTTCAATTACTTCCATCGTAAATACCTCCTTATAAACTAAAAAGACACATCTTAGTGTATCTCTTCAGTATATATAATAGCACAAAATTTACTGACAATTCACTGACATTTTTGAAATTTTCTTAATATATCGCTTAATATTCTTATATTTTCGCCACACAGTCCTTACATCTGTGTTATTTACTTCAGCTATTTTGTCAACTGACTTCGATATAGTATTTCCGTTCATAACAATCTCATAAAACAATTGATATTCTACACCATTCATTTTAGATAATATCTCATTCATTGTATTAATATAATTATCTAATTTAAATACTTTTTGTTGTTGTTCATTTATTTCTTCTGCTAACGATTTACCAGTTCCAATATCTATTTCATGTAATTCATGCACATATCTCGCCATATTGTCATTATCAGTATGACTAGAATTAACACATATATCTTTAGGATTAGAAGTAATACTAAAGTATTTAGTATACAACTCTTCCTTTTTGTCTAAAAGCCATCTTAATCTGTTTTTTGCTATCTCCAATTCACATTTTGTATTAGTGTAGTTTAGTAGGGTACTCATAAGACCTCCTAATCCAACAAAACAAAGAACTTAATGAATCTCCATAAAACATAAAATATATACAACACTAACATCCAGCCGTGCAACATTCCCAATTCCCCTAAAATCAATCCAATAAATAATGCAGTCATTTTTTCCTCCTTTTACTCATTCCTTTATTTTCAATTAAATATAATTCTTCTCTCATATTCTTAATATCTTTTTTCGCTTGCTTAATAATCTCATTTCTAAGATATATCATTCTTTTTA
>CAZJHG010000057.1:0-7421 GCA_964545885.1 uncultured Muribaculaceae bacterium
ATAGAATTAGAAAAGGTAGTTGAAGAACCTATAAAGACTTCAGATAATTCACATTTTAAAAATGTAAAGAGAGATATAGATTTAAATTATGATGAAAAAGATGTATTAGGAGAAATACCTGATGTTGAGGAAGTTGTAAAGGAAAAAGAAAAAGAAGAACAAATACAGATTCCAGTAAAAAAAGAAGAAAAGAAATCTATTTTTCCTTCATTTGATGAAGATGAATTTGAAAGACTTAACTCTAGAATAACTAAAAATGAAAATAGAATAAAAAATACACAAAGTCGTCAAAGTACTAACTTTAATCAAAGTGTAGTAAATGAAGCTAGAAAAGCTAATAATAATTTTTCATCTACTTCAACTAATAGAGAAACTAGAATTGAAAATAGTGATAGATATAAAATAAATGGTAATAGTCAAATGAGTAAGAAGACTTTTACACCTTCACCAATTATTTCACCTGTTTATGGTATTCTTGATAAGAATTATCGAAAAGATGATATTGTTGATAAAAAAGGTGGAATGAAAAGGGAAAAGATTGTTAAACCTATTGTAAAACAAGATGAACTTGTTACTATTGAAGAAATGGAACAAAAAGTAGTTGAAGTAAATATTGATTCTGTAAGAAAAAAGGCTTATGGAGAGTTAGAAAATTTGGTTAAAATGGATATTCCTAAAGAAAGAGTTGAACCAAAAAGAACCGAAGAAATAAATAAGAAAAATATTTCTGTAGTTAGTGAAAAAGTAGCTCCAAAAGTATCTGTTGTTGAACCAGTTGAAGTAAAAGCAAAAGCTCCTACTGTAGAAGAGCAGTTAGATGAAAAGTTTAATGCAGAAGATATAGAAATTACTAAGGAAAATGATTTAGACAAAGTTGTTGAAGAGGTAATTAGTTCAAAAAATGAAGTGAAAAATGTTAGCAAGCCTGAATCAACTACTAAAACTAATCCAAAGATATTAGATGATTTAGAAAAAACTAGCACTTTACAAATACTTGATGATATTGAAAGAGAATTAAATTCAATTAAACCTATTTCTAAAAGTGTTGGAGTAGTTGAAGATGATGAAGAAGAGAATATAACAAAAGATGATACATTAGAAAAAGATTTGTTTAATTTAATAGATTCTATGTATGAAGAAGGAGAGGAGGAAGAAGATGCTTAATTTTTTACAAACATTTTTACCGATAGTTATATATTTTTTACTAATAATTTTATTAATTATTGGCATAATATTAGGTATAAGATCTATTCAAACTATTAATAAAGTAGATAAAGTAGTAGATGATGTTAATAATAAAGTTCAATCTTTAAATGGTTTCTTTAATATAATAGATTTTACTACTGATAAAATTGTATCTATTACAGATAAAGTAGTAGATGGGGTTAGTGGTCTTATTGGTAATGTTTTTAAACGTAGACATACTAAAAATGATGATGAGGAGGAATAATAAATGTCTAAAAATAATGGTTTAGGTAAGTTTTTAGCTGGTGCTGCTATTGGTGTAGGATTAGGAGTTTTATTTGCTCCTAAGGCTGGTGCAGAAACTAGAAAAGAATTAAAACAAAAAATGGATGAACTTGTTAAGAAGGTTAAAGAAATTGATGTAGAAGAAGTTAAAGAAAGTTTCTTAACTAAAATTGAAGAAATTAAACAAGAGTTAGCTGATTTAGATAAGGAAAAAGTTATTACTATTGCTAGAGATAGAGCTGAGGTTATAGGTAAAAAGTTAGATGAATTAGCTAAAGAAGCCAAAGAAAAAGCAACACCTGTTGTACAAAAGACTGTTGAAGATGTTAAAGCTAAAACTGTTCTTGTATTAAAAGATACTATAAAAAAATTAGAAGAACCAAAAGAAAAAAAGCCAAATAAAGAGGCTGAAGCAAAATAATCCGAAAGGATTATTTTTTTTAGCATATTGTTTTAGGTATTGATAAAAACGCTTGTAAATGGTATCATTATTAGTAGTAAGGATAGGTTATTTATGAAGAATGGTTTTATTAAATTTTTTATTTTTTTATTGATGGTTATTACTTTTGGAGTTGTGAATGTTAATGCTGCTGATTCAATTACAACGTCGGTTAATGGTGATTTATTAACAGCAAATTTTTATTCTCAATATTCTGCTATTACTAATATGAAAATCAACAATTCTAATAGTTATAGTTCTTCTGTGGCTTTCTCAAGTTGGGGAGGAGTTTCTGAGGGACTAAAAAGTGGAGTAGGTGGAACAGGAACTGTTAGTTTAAAAAATGGTACTTATTATGTTTGGGCTTTTTTAGGTTCGTCACATTATCCTGGTGGTGAGAATACAGGAAAAGAAGTAAAAATAACTAATTCTTGTACTAATGAGTCTAAAACTAATATGACAGGGGAATTTACTGTTGAAAGATGTTATTATAAGAAAGAGGGTTCTAAGGAAACTATAATGGACTCTAAAACTACAACTTTTAGTTGTGCTGATGGTTATACTTATGATTCATCTGCTGTTTCGATTAAAACGAATACATGTACTAACATGGCTTTGAATGGTTTAAGTAAACGTTATTGTAAAGTTGTATTTAATGTAAAATGTTATAAAAAAGGTAATTCGGGTGGAGAATCTGATGAAGATGATAAACCAATAGTTTCTGCGCCTTCATTAACTGCCTTATCAATAAGTTCTGGTACATTATCTCCATCATTTAAAAGTGGGACAAAAACATATACTGCTACTGTTGATGCTAATGTAAGTTCAATAAAAGTAAGTGCTACAGCTGCAAGTGGTTCTTCATTAGTTTCTGGATATGGAACTAGAACAGTTAATTTAAATTATGGAGCTAACAAAGTACAAGTTAAAGTTAAGAATTCAGCTGGTACAACAAAAACATATACCATAACAATTACTAGAAAAGATAATAGAAGTACTGTTAATACATTATCTAATTTAACAGTTGGTAGTGGTACTTTATCACCAGCTTTCTCTAGTAGTGTAAATAGTTATACTGTTGATGTAGATAATAGTGTTTCTTCAATTACAATAGATGCAACACTAACAGATAATAAATCAAGTTTTGTTTCAGGATATGGTCCTAGTAGTTCGGCTTTGGAACCTGGTGTTAATAAGTTATATATTAAAGTAAAGAGTGAGTCTGGTGTAGTAAATGTATATGATATTACTGTAAATAGAGCTACAACTCCTTCTAAATGTACTACTGATACTACTAGCTTGGCTTTATTAAAAGGAATTGAATTTTCTGTTGATATGCCTGGTATAGAAATAGATCAAATAGAAGAGTTTGATCCTAATACTTTTGTTTATGCTGGTATAAAGGTTCCGTATAAAGTATCTAATTTGATAATATCACCTTATGTACAAGAAGATGGTGATACTTATGAAATTACTGGTAATGATGATTTAGAAGTTAATGTCCCTGCTGAAATTTCAATTAAAGTTACTAGTAAGGAATGTCCTGGTTATTATAATGTTTATACATTAAATGTTACTAGACAACCAGAAATAGTACCTAGTGATAATCCAGAGTTGGAAAATATTACAATTGAAAATTATGATTTTGAATTTGAGCCTAATAAAGAAGACTATAAATTAACATTAAAGAAAAATGATACTTCTTTAGTAATTAATTATACTCCTGTAGATGAAGCTACTGAGTGTGTTATAGAAGGTAATAAAGATTTAGCTTATGGTTCTGTAATTGAAATTAAGTGTACATCAGAAGATGGAGAAAATACTGCTAAATACACTATTACTATAGATGGTGTTGAAAAAGGTACTAATATGTTCTTGATAGTTATATTAATTATAATAATTATACTTATATTAATATACTTAGTACTAAGATTATTAGGTTATAAGATTTACTTTAATACTGCAGCTATTGGAGCATTCTTCAGAGGTATTGGAGAAAAAATCAAAAATATGTTTGACAAATAGTTAAAAAGTAAATATAATCAATTTAATTAGTGATGAAGGAATTTACGACTCTGGAGCTAAAACGTTACTCGCGTTAAGAGATAAAGTGTATGATAAAGTTCATAAACTAAGGTGGTACCGCTGTTTAATCAGTCCTTAGATTTATGAACTTTTTTATTTTATAGGGAGGATAGTTAATATGAAGAAAATGACAAACTGGGAAGAATTACAATGGAGAGGTTTAGTAAAAGATGTTGCTGGTGAAGATATAGCTGATAAAATAAATGGTGAACCAATTACATTCTATTGGGGGACTGATCCAACAGCTGATAGTTTACATTTAGGACATTATAGTTCTTTAGTTACGGCAAAAAGACTTATGAAAATGGGACATCATCCAATACTTCTTTGTGGGGGTGCTACTGGTAGAATTGGAGATCCTAGACCTACTGCTGAAAGAGAAATAATTAGTATAGAAACATTAAATAATAATATTGAAGGAATTAGAAGCCAAATAGATAAATTATTTGATGGAAAAGCTAAATTAGTAAATAACTATGATTGGTTTAAAGGATATGAATTTTTAGATTTTTTAAGAGATATTGGTAAATATATTAATGTTAACTATATGTTATCTAAAGATATTATTGATAGAAGATTGGAAACTGGTATTACATATGCTGAATTTAGTTATATGTTAATACAAGGTTATGATTTCTTACATATGTATAAAGATATGAATTGTATAATGCAAGTCGAAGGTAGTGATCAATGGGGAAATATTACTACTGGTATTGACTTAATTAGAAAAATAGAAGGTAAAGAAGCTTATGCATTTACAATGCCTTTAATACTTGATTCCACTGGTAAAAAGTTTGGTAAAAGTGAAGGAAATGCTTTATGGTTGGATAAAGATAAAACTTCTAGTTATCAATTATATCAATACTTACTAAATACTGATGATAGTATGGTTGAACATTACTTAAAGGTATTTACATTCTTAGAACCAGAAGAAATTATGAATATTGTAGAAGAACATAATAAGGAACCTCATTTAAGACTAGCTCAAAAGAAATTAGCTGAATGTATTATTACTGACATTCATGGTGAGGATGAATATAAAAAAGCAGTTCAAATAAGTGAAGCGTTATTTAGTGGAGATTTGACAGGTTTAACTGCTGATGAAATACTTTCTGGTATGAAGATGGTTCCATCAATTAGTTTAGAGGGAGAAGTTAAATTATTGGATTTACTTGTAGATAATGGTATATGTTCTTCAAGAAGAGAAGCTAGAGAAATGCTTTCTAGTAATGCTATATCTATAAATAATGAAAAATATACTGATGAAAATGCTATTATAGATAAATCTATTGCTATAGATGGAAAAGTTATAGTAATTCGTAAGGGTAAGAAAAAACAATTTATTGGGGTATTTGAATAAAAAGAAAAAAATAAGTAAAAATTGACAATTTACTTATTTTTTTTGTAAAATCATTTCTGAAATGAGGGGTTGTAATGGTAAAAGAAGATATTAAGATATTTAAAGAAAAAGAGTTAATACATGATGGAGAATCTTCTACAATATATAGATTAACTGATGGTAGACTTTTAAAAGTGGTTAAACCTGTTGTATTTCAAACTTGTCGAATGATTGGTATTAGTTATGAAGATAAGATTCTTAGTACGGCGGCTAGACCAGTTAAAGAAATTGTTTCACCATTATCTGCTGTCTATGATGGTTCATATTGTGAAGGTTTTACTATGGAAGAAGTGGTTGGTCTTCCTTTAAGTACCTTTGATGATAAAAATTCACTAGCTGAGAAAAGTAATTTAAATAAATATTCTGAATTATATTCTAAGATAGAAGAAGTAGTTAGGAAAGCTAATAAACTAGGTATTGTATTTCCAGATTTATGTACGTGCGATAATATTATTATTTTACCTGATGGTTCTATTAAATTTATAGATTATGATGGCTTGATATTAGGTTCTTCAGATAAAGCTATGGCTTTGTCTACATCTTTAGGTAATCCAATGAAATATATTGGTAATAGAAAATATGATAAAAACTTTTTAGCATTTAATTCTGAACTTGATAAAACTAGTTTAGCAGTTTTAATGTTCTTAATGGTATTTAATACTGATATAACAAAAATTGGGATGAGAAATCCATTAACTAAAGAAGTTATAACTTTAAATAATGTATTTGAGCTTCTAGGTATAAATGATAAAGAATTTTTGAAAAAGATAGAAGCTAATATTAGTTCTTCTCATAAAGGCTATTATTTACAAGATGATTTATTTAGAATAGCTGAAATGTATAATATGTTTGTTATTAGAAATCCTTTGGCTCCTGATATTGAAATTAAGAAGTTAATTAGAAAATAACAAAATAAAACTCCTTTCATAGAATATTGTGAAAGGAGTTTTTATATGTATAATAATTATTATCGTGGTTATGGGAATAATCAAAGAGTAGGTTTTTTAGGTCCTTTTTTACTAGGTGGATTAATTGGTGGTACTGCAGTAGGTGTAGCTAGACCTAGACCTGTTTATGTTAATTCAACTCCGTATCCAACCTATTATAATAATATTCCTTATAATACTAATATGCCATATTATTACTAGGTATTAAGTTAATAGAAAATCCTATTAAGGAGTATAATGTAATTAGATAAGAACCACCATATGATAGAAATGGAAGAGGGATACCTATTATAGGGAGTAATGATAGGTTCATTAGTATATTGTAAAATATTTGGAATAATAACATATTTAATATTATATAGTTAATAATGTTTGATATGTTTTTTTTCTTGGTTATGTGTTTTATATAATATATAAATATTGATATATATGATATTAGGATAGTTATGAATATTAGTGGATGGTATTTACTTATTATAGCTGCAAATATGAAGTCGTTATGGTTTTCTGGAATGTATATTAAATTATGTGATCCTATTGAAATTAGGGAGTTTATTGTTTGGATGTTATTTTGTTCTTTGAATGATATTAATCTATCTATTCGGTAGAATAATTTTGTACCATATATATTTATTAACATATCTTTATTTATTATATATAAAGATATGTTGATACTTAGGAATATTAATATACTTAGAATGCTTATTATAAGTGTTTTTTTGTTTAATTTTAAATATTTTATTGTTGATAGGAGTATTATCAAATATATAATGATTGCTCCTGTATCAGGTTCTAAGTAGGTTAATATACTAGGTATTAAAGTTATTATTAATAGATAGATAATGTTTTTGTTTTTGATAGTTAGATAACTTAGGTAGATAGTTAATATTATTTTAGTTATTTCACTTGGTTGGATGGAGAATCCTTTTATACGTAGCCAAGCTTTAGAACCATTTATTTCTTTACCAAATATTAATACTATAGTAAGGAGTATTATACTGATTAGATACAGATAAGGTATTAATTTTAAAATGAATTTAAAATTAATTTTTGACCATATAAAACATATTAAGTAACTTAT
>CAZJHG010000058.1:0-7040 GCA_964545885.1 uncultured Muribaculaceae bacterium
CTTTACTATATCATAGTAATATAATTTTATTTATGCTACAATAGTAGCGAAACAAATACTACATCTATTATTAATATTGTAGCGAAAAAGGAGAAAATATTATGTATCATATTAGTGAGGATAAAAGAGCGAAAGAATCTGCAGAACTTATATGGAATGGTCTGCTTAAATGCTTAGAAAATAAAAATTTTGATAATATTACAATTAGCAATTTACAAAGAGTAACAGGAGTTGCTAGAAGTACTTTTTATAGAAGTTTTGACAATATGGCAGATATTTTATATTGGAAATGTGATAAATGTTTTTTTGAATCTTTAAATCACTACGATTTTAATAAAAATTCAAATGAATTTAATTTAGCAGAACACTACTTTAAATATTGGGTTAATAATAGTGAAATATTAGAATTATTAACTAAAATTAACAGACAAGATATTATTTATTCAAGTCATTTTAAAAATGCTGAACTTTTAAAAGAAAAATATGGTGAATTAGAAAATATAAATAATAAACACAATAAATATTTTATGGCAATAAGAACAGGTTTAACAATAAGTATATTAACTACTTGGTTACAAGGTGGTAAACAAGAAACAGCAGAAGAATTAATAGAGATAATAAAAGAACAATTGCTATTAATAAATAATCTTGTTTAATGTAATTAGACAAACAAAAAAATTAGTCCTATGAACTAATTTTCTTTTTGTTTAGGTAATTACTAACTATTGTATATAGTACAACTATTAGAAGGGCTACTATCTCAGAAATTAATAAATTTAAAATAAAATTACTTTCTTTCTTAGTTTTAGATGATGATATTTCATTATAAGATAATTCTGAACCATTTTTATAACTTTTTATATTAGTATATAAGCCATTTGTTTCTTCACCATCTATTTCGCCACCTGTATATATTTTGTATGACTTGTAGTTTAAATCTTCACTACTATAAAATAATGTAGATATGTTTTTACTTGTTTTAAATGCTGTAATTATATTATCATTTTGATCTTTAATTACTAGTAGTGTATCTTTTTTTATTATGGTGTTAAATTTTACATAAATATATTTTTGTTTAGATTCGCTTGATATTTCATCAGCCATATTACCTGTTGCGATGATTGTTCCACCATTTATATATGTTCCGTTATTAGAATCAAGGCCAGCGTCGCCACTATTAGAATGAGCAAAGGCATAGATAGTTCCACCATTTATAGTTAAAGTACCATTCGAGTCGATTGCATCACCTTCATCACCCTCGTCGCTAACGATTGCTACTAGAGTGTTTACATCTATAGTTAAATCATTTCTAACATTATTTCCAAAACTACTTGAAGTAGTAGTATTTAAGCAATCATCTTCAGCTATGATTTCATAGTCGCCAGTACCACCACTAAATGTTAGATTCCCTTTTGTTTCTATTCCTTCTTTGTTTTTACTAACTACTTTTAAATATCCTTCACCTTCAAAATACAAATCAATATCAGAACTTATAGCACCACTACCTTTATAGAAGTAATAAGGGTCG
Organism: uncultured Muribaculaceae bacterium; assembly: GCA_964545885.1. Lineage (GTDB taxonomy): Bacteria > Bacillota_I > Bacilli_A > RF39 > UBA660 > Coprovivens. Next base: position 1,529 of record CAZJHG010000058.1, read on the forward strand.
CCATCTTGTAATCCTTCATTGTTTGCTTTTACTGTAGCAAATAGGATATCATCTATTTCATCTTTGGTATATATTCCATAATATGAAGAATATTTTTCATAATTTGTTAAATTTTCATTACTATAATATGATTTATAATTACTAAGTTCATCTTTTGGTATTAAGCTTACTTTTTTGAATTTTCCACCTTCAAGGTAGTTTTTAGTACCTTTTTTTGTTTTGATAGTAACTTTACAATCAGTATATGTAATGTCTTTGTTATAGACATATATTACTGGAGCTTTTTTGGTATCTGTGTCAATATTTACATTATTTAGAATTAAATTGACATTCCCTTTAAGATTATTAGTGTTTACTGCAATCATCATCTCTTTAACTGTACCAGTTAATTCTACGTTGCCTAAAGTATTAATATTTAAGACATTTATTGATAGTGTTTTTACTTTTGTATTGTTAGAGTCACTTTCTATGAAGTCATCTAAATCAGGACTTTTTACAGCTGATACACCATCAAATAAAAATGTAGTCATGTATATGTCTGGTAATTTTTCCGAATTGTAATCACTTAGGAATTTTTCTAGTGAGTCATATTTAGGAATACTATCATAGTTTTTTCCATCTGTTGATATTTCGCTTTTTTCAACATCTACATATGTTGTACTCGCTGATGCACTAACATTAATTATGAAAGAAGTTACACCAATTAGAAAAGCAAATAAGTATTTATATATTTTCTTCATATTCACCTCTAATTATTATTTTGATTACCTTTTTGAACATCGTTAGGAATTTCTGGTGGAGTGTTTCCGTTTTCTTCCATCATTCCACCCTGTCCTTTGTCATTAGGCATTTGCATGTTAGGCTCGTTATTGTTAGATTTATTAGCAAGTGTATAAAAATATATAGAACCAGTTGAGATAATTGCTCCCAATAATAGACCAACTAAAAATATAATTATTTTTTCTTTCATTTTTCTATCTCCTTTCTATTAAATAAAACATAGTTATGTGTATTTATTGTGAATATTTTATAGTTTTATTAAATCTTTTTCAAAATCTTTAACGAAATATTTTTTTCCTTTATTAATTATTATATGCCCTTCTTCTTCTAATAGTCTTTTTTGTAATTCAATTGCTTCTGGATATTTTGGATTTAGTTCACCATCTGATTTTATCGTACGCCAATAAGGTGTTATATCATTAGTTCTTTGGTAACTTGCCCAAGCAACGATGTTTACAAATATGCCAGCTGTCATTGGATCTGTAAAATCAGCATCGTTTTTTCTAGCTAGATACTCACGCATCTTCCCCACTGTTAGCAATTTGCCTCTAGGAACTTTTTTCATTAATTCATCATAAAATATAGGTGGTGCAAAGAACATTTTAGTTCCGCCATATCTTTGAATTGTTTTTTTATCTGTAACTATTTGAATTTTAGGCATATCTTTATTATTTTTCATCATAGTATTAAAATCCTTTTTATTTTCATTAGCCATAATATCACCTATCTAAGTTAATTTTATAATAAATATATTTTTAAATAAAGGAATTTTGGAAACAAAAAAAGCTGTTAGTTAACAACTTTTAATATTTCTTATACTTCTAATCATATGTATACCTAATAAGATAATTATTATACTTACAATAATTCCAGTATAACCATTTAAGTTTGAATTATATGAAGAATTAAAAGTATCAAGTAGGACAACTTGAGTTAAAACTATGGAAGTTAAAGCATTTGCAAAATTAGTTATTTTGATACCGTTTATTATAGGGTCCTGTTGCTTTTTATATTTTATCATGCCATAGATTGCTGTTCCTATTGACGTAAATGACATTAGTGCTACTAGGTAAGTTATATATTCGTGCATGGTTGTATTTGTTCCTTTATAGCACATATACGTACTAACAAATAGATAGGCAATGCCTAACAATATTAGCATTATTCCATTATTAAGATAACTTTTTTGTCCTTCTTTTACGACAGATTCTTTAGAAGACAGTTTTTTTATTTTATTATATTTTTTTATTGTATATAAACGACATATTGCTAGTACTAAACTAAAATTAGCATTTATAAAGAACCATAGTGATGGAAGTGTAAATGATAATGTGAATTTTATTATAGAAGTTATGAAGTTACCAATTGTTAGCCAAACTAGAAAATAGATTATTTTGTCTTTCTTATCCATACTTTTTAATGTTTGATACTTCATATTATTGACCTATACATTTTATTATGATGTCTTCTATAACATTTATGTCGTCTTGACATCCATTTTTAAGCCATTCTTTTATTATAGCCATAATACCATTTATGTAGAAATTCAAAAGATAGTTTTGCTCTTTTTTATCAACATTAAATCTCTCTAAAATTGGGATGAGAATATGCTTTTTTAAACGGCTATACCTATAAGCTACTTTCATTCCATTAGAATTATTAAATGCAGCAGCAAATATTTTCTTATTTTCTTTTATGAAATTCAAATATGGCGTTAAGTATTTTTTTTCAATTAATATTAACTCTTCTAAGGGAGCTGTTTTTATTTTGTCTATGATTACTGATGAGTCTTCACTGAAGTAATTGGCAAATTTTGTATTAATGTAAGTTGCTGTTTCCTCTACTAAATCGTTTATATTTTCATAGTGTAAATAGAATGTTGATCTATTTACACCAGCTTTTTTACATAACTCTTTTATTGTTATGTACTCAATATCTTTATCTTGTAATAAATGAATTAATGCTTCATTAAAAAGAATGGCAGTATTAAAATATTTACTTTCGTTTTTATTCATAATACTGCCTCCATTACTATTCTTCACTTTCTACTATTTCATTAGCTAATAACATTATATCTTGAGCATATTTTGCTTTTGAATTATTAAGTATTTTTTTGTATGAGAAATAATTTGTACTTATTCCAATTATTCCTATTATACCAATTATTATTCCTAAAATCATATTGTTATTACCAATGACATTCATTGATAAGCACATACCTGTTCCAAATACTAGAGTCATAATTATACCATTTGTATATACAAAAATTGTTGCTGGTAGTTTAGCTTTTCTATCTAACTTTTTTAGTGCTACTACTTTTGTTTCTTTTTTAGGTGAGTATTCGTTTACTATATGTTCAGCATATATTTTGTCTGTATTCATAATAAATACCTCGCTTTCTTGACTTTAATTTTAGCAAGGTTGAGTTTTATTCTTAACAACATATTTTAGAAAAAGTGTTGATTTCAGATATACTTTTACTAGTTCTTTTTACCTATTTTAACTGTTGTCCCATCCTTGTTGGGACTAGCATTCATAAATAAAATTTTTGACATATTATCATCCTCCACATTAATCATATACCCGGGTTGTACTCACGAGTCAATACTATTTATGAAAATATAAATTTATATTTAATAATATATTTTATTAGAGGTGATAGCTATTAAAAGTAATTATAAAGTAAATGAAATTTATAGAAAGTATTTTAGAAATGATGAATTAAGAAAAATTATAAATAAAAAATTAGTTAATATTATTTTAATAAGTATAAATAACTAATAGTAAGGAGATATTTTTTGAAGATAAATAATTTTACTAGCAAGAATAATTTTTTAAGAACAGCTATATATTTAAGGTTATCAAATGAAGATAAAGATAAATGTAATAAATGGGATGTTAGTGAATCTATTAAAAATCAAAGAAATATGTTGATAGATTATATTCATAAGAATAAAGATTTTGTTTTAGTCGATGAATATTGCGATGAGGATTTATCGGGAGCTGGGACTTATAGGCCTGAGTTTGAAAGGTTAATTGAGGATTGTAAGAATGGTAAAATAGATATAGTTTTATGTAAAAGTCAGTCAAGATTTTCAAGAGATATGGAAATAGTAGAAAAATATATAAATAACAAATTTAATGAATGGAATATAAGGTTTATTGGACTGGCAGATAGTGCCGATACTTTAAATAGCGGTAATAAAAAATCTAGGCAAATAAATGGTTTAGTCAATGAATGGTATTTAGAAGATGTTTCAAACAATATCAGAAGTGCATTTAATTCTAAAATGAAACAAGGTGAATATATTTCACCATTTGCAGTATATGGATATGAAGTATCTAAGAAGGACAATAATAAATTAATTATAGATTATGAGGTCTGTGAAAACGTAAAAAAGATATTTGATTTATATTTGAGAGGATTTGGATTTACTAAAATAGCAAATTATTTGAATAACTTGGGGATTGATTCCCCTTCTCTTTATAAATATAGAAAAGGTATTAGATTAAATGTTGTAAGTAAAAGGCCAAGAGAAAATATTAAATGGTCAGCTAATGCTATAAAATCAATATTGACTAATGAGGTATATTTAGGAAATTTGGTACAAGGTAAAAGAACTACAATCAGTTATAAGAATAAGAAAATAATCAGTAAACCAAAAAGTGAATGGATAAAAAAAGAAAAGACTCATGAAGCTATTATAGATGAAGATACTTTTAAGAAAGTACAAAGTGAGATTATGAAAAGAACAAAGCCAATAAAATCTACTGGTAGTGTTCACACTTTTTCTGGGAACGTATACTGTTTGGAATGTAAACGTTATATGAGAAAGAAAAATTCAGCTAGACACGAATACCTAGTATGTTCTAATAATAGGAATGGATATAATGATTGTGATAACAAATCTAGCATAAGATACGATGCTCTTGAAAAGTTAGTACTCGATGCGATTAATAAGAAAATAAAGGAATTTTATGACTATGATTACATTGAAAAAGAGCTTATAGATAAAGAAAAAGTTAATTTTGATAAAAGGATTAACTTATTAAAACAAGAAAAAGATATTGCTATTAAAAAAAATTTAAAAAATAAGATTTATTTAAAAACACTTTATGAAGATAGAGTTAATGGTGTTATTACAGTTGAACAGTTTAAAAATTTAATGAAAGATTATAGGGATGAAGAGGTAATTTTGAGTAAAAGATTAAAAGCTATCGAAAATGAGATTAACTTCTATCAAGAAAATTTAGTGATAAATATAAAGGCGATTATAGGTAAATATAAAGAATTGGATAAATTAAACAGAATTATTATTGAGGAATTTGTTGATAAAGTTTATATCGGTAAGTTAGATAAGGAAACAAATGTAAGGAATATTGAGATTAAATGGAATTTTTAATATTTTTTTGAAACAAAAGGAAATTTATAAACCATCTTTAACAATATAAGTAGAGGGATAATAATATCTTTCTAAAAATATAGAAAAAGGATGGATATAATTGATGAATCAAGATAAAATGCACTTGATAAACAAAATATTTAATAACGAAACTATTAGGGCAGTATGGGATAAAGATGAAGAGATGTATTATATAAGTATTGTTGATATTGTTGGCGTTTTAGTAGATAGCAAAGAACCCAGAAAATATTGGAATTGGTTAAAAAATAAGTTGTTAAAAGAAGAAAATTTTGAAACGTCTAGTATTACTAGACAGTTGAAATTGAAAG
>CAZJHG010000059.1:0-6787 GCA_964545885.1 uncultured Muribaculaceae bacterium
CAAATTTTTAACTTCGAGTTTCTTTTCCATATTATCAGTCCTCCGTGCCTCTCAAAGACGGGTTGAAAGCGTCTCTCAATCCGTTTCCGAACAAGTTGAATGAAAGCAACAACAATGCAAGGAAGATTGACGGCATAAGCGCGATATGCGGTGATGTCATCAAGTAGCCTTGACCACTTGCAAGCAATGTACCGACTGAAGTAAGGTTGCCAGAAGTCAAACTAATGATGCCGAGATAACTGAGATTGACCTCGGAATAAATCATTGACGGAATGACCAATGCGCAACTTGTGACCAATGTGCCGAGTGCGTTCGGGAAGATGTGTTTCCAAATGATACGTCTATCTTTTGCACCGAGTGTACGAGCAGCAAGCACATACTCTTGATTCTTATAGCGATAGAACTGCATACGTGTTGTTGATGCCATGCCAATCCAGCCCGTCAAGAAGAATGATAGGAATAGAATAACTATTGCACCTTGCGCACCCATATGGAGTTTCAAAAGCGTAACGATAATCATTGTCGGCACTGCAGACAAGATATCCGAAAAACGCTCCATGAAAAGGTCGATTTTGCCACCGTAGTAACCTTCGATTGCGCCGTAGATTGCGCCGACAATCAAGTTGACGGCAGCAACTGAGATTGCAAATGCAAATGAGAACAATGCGCCCGACGCAAGGCAGGTGAAGATGTCTTGACCTTCTTCGTTTGCGCCGAACAAGAAAGATGGCTTGGTAACGCCGTCCTTCTCAACGTATGTGTGTTCAAAAATATAATACTCATAGTAATTGACACGGACTTCGAAACCGGTTTGGTTTGGACGAGCATATTCATATATTATTCCGTTGTCGCCATCTCCGGCAATACGCAATGAATTGTAATTGTCATTGCAAGTTTGTCCTGTTTTATGAGTTTTGTAGTTTAAAATGATGTTACCCTTTGCGTCTTTCTCGGGTGCCATTGTTTTTGTGCTGAAACTATAATAATAGTTTGCACACGTATCTATTGAGACGTTGCCCCTTGTTGTCAATTGGTAGGTTTCAACCATTCTTTTTTTGGACAACTTAAGTGCAGGATAAATAACTTGTCTTCCTGTCTCGTTTTGATATTGTTGAAGCAAGAAATAATCTTCTTCAGACATGTCCAAATAGATACAGCCTGTCTTATGATATGAATCCAAGCGGAAATCCACCATTTTGCCATTTTCGGTATACTCTTGGTTTTTCACCGCATAATGCCCTGTTTCTTCGCCCATATAGTAATAGTAGTAGAAAGTGGCTGTTGCAAGTGACTTTTTCTCGCATCCGTCCCAAAAATCCGTATTGACAAACAGTTCGTTTCTAGGCAATGCATTTCTAAAATACGTATCTCTATGTGAGACAGAGTATTGTGAGAATATAGTGCCGAAAATTGCATACAATATCAAGATTATGATGACAATCGCACCGACAATCGCACCTTTGTTTTTTGCAAAGCGCGAGAAAGCGTCCGCAAAATAACTGCGCGGTTTTGTGTCAAGAGATTTTTCATGAGCAAGGTCTTGTTTGTCAACAAACTGGAATTGCTCTTTGGGGATATTTTCATATACGTTTGTGATGTTTTCCATATTACTTTGCCCCCATTCTGATTCTAGGATCTATAAATCCATAACTCAAGTCAACCACAATGCCTGCAAGCAAACCTATCAAGGTGTAGAAACCTGACAAGAGCATGAAGAAGTCATAGTCGAGTTGGTTAATCGATGTCAAATATAAAGCGCCGACGCCAGGAATCGAGAAGAACTTTTCAATGATAAGCGAACCGCTCAACACTGAAATAAACTCACCCAAAATCATCGGGAAGATAGGCACCATTGCGTTTCTGAGTGCGTGACGAACAACGGCTTGTCCTCTTGTCAAGCCCTTTGTACGTGCAAGAAGCATAAACTCATTGGTGAGCACTTCGGTAAGTTCCGCACGCGTGTAACGCGCATAACCTGCAATTGAACCAAGACACATTGCAAGCACTGCCGGCAACATGCTGTAGAACATATCCCAAGTAAAATAATCCGTTCCGTTTGCCATTGTAAGCGGGAACCACTTCCACTTGAAGCAGAGCACATATTGAATCAAGAACGCATAAACAATGGACGGTATGGAGATGAGCAACATAACGCCTGTTGAGATCACTTGATCTTGCCATTTGTTCTTCTTGAGTGCAGCGAGAATGCCAAGGCCGAGACCGATAGGCACGCCTATAAGCGAAGAATAAACATTGATAAGGATTGTCGGGGGCATTTTGGATACAAAAATATCCCAAACCGACAAGTCTTTATACATATTTACGCCGATACCAAAGTCACCCTTGGTGAAAATGCGTACAAGATAATTCCAAAGTTGCACCATGATGGGATCATAATATCCCCTTGCCTGCAACTTTTGTATCTGCAATTCTCTATCTACAGTCAAACCGGTGTTGATTTGAATTGGCAGTGATTTAATCAAGACGAAACAGACAAGCATAATCACCGAAAAGGTGAAGATCAACAGTCCGAGACGCTTGAGAATGTATTTGAACATATACATAGGTAAAATTCCTCTTTTTATAACAATGCGAGGCGGGGGACAAATGTTCGCCCCCAACCTCGAATCGTCAATTATTTATTGTTTTGCAACATTGCTAACTTGTTAGCAACAACTTTTATTATTCGCTAACCTTGTAGTTCAATGTGCCGCCTTGTGACTTGACAAATTCTGTCCAACCGGCGTCATCATAGTTGTATGTCATGTAGCGAATTCCACCATAACTCATGAATGTGTTGTAGTCATATGACACATAGTCACACTTGTAACCCATCAAACTTGCAGCATATCTGCTGTAAACAGGGATTGTGTAGTATTGTTGCAAGATAGCAGTTTCAACTGCGCCGAGTGCTGTAAGTTGATCTTCTGTTGAGAACTTCTTGAAGTTGACTTTGCAGCCGCTCTTTCCTTGGAGGTTTGCACTCCAATCTTCAAGGTTGTAAGTGTAAACGCCATCTGCATGATCTGCATCCGGAGTTGCATTTACAGTTACATAAACTTGGCTCGGATCCCAATTGATTGCGTATCTATTTTGCTCGCTGATTTGAGTCTCGCAAAGGAGATATGCAGGGTTGAATGCCGCTTGTCCCCATGCACCGAAGCAAAGGTCATACTCACCGTCTGCAAACTGTTGTGACCAAGTCTTGCTTGAGAAGTAGAAGTATTCGATCTTCACAAGGCCATCAAGGGATGTGCCCTTTGTCATGTCGTCAAATGCGGATTGGAACCAGTTCTTGATACGGTCTGTATCGGAACTTTGTGTTTCAATACCATATGTCAACACGATTTTTTCGCCCTTTGTATAGTTGCCATCTTTAATTGCTTGTTCAACTGCTTTCTCAACAAGTTGATGTGCAAGTGTAAGATCATAACCGGTTGTTGCATCAATTGCATCTTCAATGTCATTGTATGTGTACTTACCAACGGTCCATGTGTCATCATCGTTGTGTACTGCACCGTAAGCATTGAGAATAGCCTCTTTTGCTTGATCGCTGTCACGATAAATCTTGCCGTTTTCTACATCATAGTAATACATTCTGTTGAGCAATCCAAGCGCACCCTGTGAACTCGGGCTATTCTTTGCACAGTAATCGTCACGGTTGAGAGAGAGTGAGATTGCTTGACGGAAATCTTCATAGTTGAGAAGGAGATTGTTTCTGTTCTCTTCTCTCTTATCTGCGAGAGATTGGATGTTGAGATCGAATGTCCATGTTTCAGGAGTGAAATATGCCCGCTTAGATGTTCTGTAGTCTGCAGCAATCTTAACGTTCATGCTGATGCCGTCAAGTTCGCCGTTTTGGAATGCCATCCATGCAGTATCCCATTCTTCAATCTTGTTTGTCACGATAGAGTCTGTTTGATATTGACCCAAATATTGTTTTGTGCCATAACCAAACCACTTGTCGTTACGAGAAACAGTGTGTGTTTTGTCTGTTTGATAGTTTGTGAGTTTGTAGGGACCCCAACTTGCAGAAGTCTCAAGAGATGTGCAGTATGTGTTGCTGTAAGGAACGCCGTTTTCACGGTTTTCACATGCTTCCCACAAATCTTTCTTGACAAGCGGCCAAGATGAGAAGTAGTAACCTGCTTCGTATGTGAGACTGCCGTCTTCTGCGATCGGGTTCAATTCATCATCAATAACCATAACGAGTCTATACTCGTCACTGCCGACGAAATAACCAACCTCAGAGAAGTCCATTGTCGGATATGTGTAGTAAACATACATGTAGTTGACGGTATCTTCTTGTGTTTCGCCCCATGCTTCAACATCTGTGATAACATGTGTAAGGAGGCCCAAAGACTCTTCTGTTACAGGAACATTGCCATCTTCATCGGCAAGTGCCAAAAGGCTGTTGTATGCTTCAACACCAAAATACTGACTGCCGTATGCGCTTACGTATGTGTTAAGTGAATATCCACTGCACCAATCCAAAGCGGCCTTCAATGCGATGTAGCATTCGCCACCGCCGAGTGTGTATTTGCCATCACTTCCGAGCACGAGTTCATCAAAACCGAAGCCGGTAACACCATTATCAAACCAACCGCTTTGACCTTGTTTTACATAGTTTTGAGCATTGTGGATGATATAGTTGCCTGCATAGTAGTTTGCAGCGGTATCAAAGAGATAGTTCGGAGAAAGTTGTTGGCTCATTGTGTAAACAAAGTCAGCAGCCTTGATCGGAGTGCCATCATCCCATTTCAAGTCTTTACGAAGAACCATTTCAAATGCATGTCCGCTTGTTGCATCTTCTGCAATGCCATACTTTCCTGCATAATCTGCGGTCACGTCGATGAGTGCAACTGCTGCAGACGGTTCTACAACATAACCACCGGGAACGATGTCGCCATTCTCATCGAATTCATAGTTGAATTCATAGAATGCGCTCATGAAATAACTTTCAAAAGAACTGTCCACGTTGTCTTGAGACAAAATCGTGCACCATTGGCTCGGCATTTGAGACGTGTAGTCATTCATTGTGTAACTCTTCGGATCGTTCCAACCTGTACCATCCGCATAGACAGTATCATAGTCAGTATTATCAACAAACGGTTTCTTTGTATCGCCAACCGGTTGCTCAGGATCACAAGCAGCGAAAACGCCAACGCAAAGCACGAGAACCAAAATCATAGCCAATATAGCAATAACTTTTCTTTGCTTCATTGTTTGTTACCTCCATTTTCTTATATTTATTTAAGAAATTTTATTTATATTATATAAATCCATATATACGCGCAAGGCGCTGTCGGATTTCATCATCCCTTAAAAAATGTCCTTTTTCACTTTAATTTTTCTTTAAGGTTTGATTATGTGCTTTATTATAAAGGCAGTTTGCCGATATGTAAACAATTTTTTTTCAATTTTCAAAATTTTTTATTTTTATGCAAAATTTTAAGGTGCCTTTCACAAACACCATTTTTTAATCTTTTTTGCATTTTTCTCTTCAGAAATCCTTGATTTTTCGCTTTTTCATCGCGATTTTAGCAAAATTTTGCCGCTTTTTTAACTTTTTATACGCAATTTTCCAAATTTTAACATTTCGATATCGTTATTTTTTTATCAATTTTTCAACTTCCCCACCAAATTTTTATGCAAAAACACCCATTTTTTGCATAAAAATAATTTTTTTTGTATAAAGATATTCACTCGCTACTCCCCATTTCTTGCAAAAATCACATATTTTCCCCACATTTTTTCGCACTTTTGTTGATTTTTCACCTTTCCACACACAGAAGCCACTCCTTCCACCGTCATTGCAAAGGAGCGTCACCCACATATCAAATGTCCTTAACTGTCATTGCGAGAAGCGTAGCGCCGTGGCAATCTCGTGGGAACGGCATCCAATCGGGTGTGGGTGCCCCACCCTTTCGTCATCCTAGAGCGAAGCGAAGGATCCAGCCGTAGGCGCACAAAGCACGCAACGCGTGCTTCACCAAGCAGAGAATTTTCGCGAAACTGCGGCAAGACATCGCGTTCCCTGCTTAAAATCGCTAGTAGAAAATTCTCTGTGCGGAGTGGCGTGTATGTCAAGCGTGATTTTGGCAATAATCGCAAATAGTTTATCGTTTCCTTCCCAGGAGATTGCCACGCTTACGCTCGCAATGACAAAGAGAAATGTGCGATTATTGCCATCATCACAGCGTAGACTGACACGCTTGTGGCAATCTCGTGGGAACGGCATCTAATCGGGTGCAGGTGTCCCACCCTTTCGTCATCCTAGAGCGAAGCGAAGGATCTAGCGAAGCGCAAAAAACAGCATATTTTCCTACCGCGCTCCGCTTGCTTTGCGGTGAAAGCAGTATACGAGTGAACTCATACACTACTTTCATCGCCCTTGCCAAGATTCGATGGCTCACTTGGGATTATATATTGCCCTATTTATGCTATCGTTAGAAATCACTCTTTCCCCATTGTCATTCTGTTCGCTTTGCGAACAGAATGACACAAGGAAAAATGAACACACAGCCAACATCCGAATCCACCCACAATTATTCATTATTCATTGTTCATTATTCACTCTCTCAAGCGATGAGATAGATAAAGAACAAGAAAGCGCCCTGCCGAAACAAAACCCAATGTACATCGCGCACGAACTTTTATTTTCTCAAGTGAAATATTTGCGTGCTAGGCGCGAAAGAGCCACCCAAACAGACAGTCCAATGTACTTGACGTACATGAGTGGCTGATTGGGTGGCTCTGACAAAGCATAGTGCCAAATAGTTCACTT
>CAZJHG010000060.1:0-6784 GCA_964545885.1 uncultured Muribaculaceae bacterium
AGAAGTGCATTTATAACTAATACTAAAGGTGAAGGCGTTATGGTACGTAGTTTTGAAGACTATAAACCATATGTTGGAGAAATAAGTGGACGTAAAAATGGTGTTTTAGTTACTATGGAAAATGGTAAAACATTAGGTTTCTCATTGTTTAATTTACAAGAAAGAGGAACTTTAATAGTTGGACCAGCTGAAGAAGTATATGTTGGTATGGTTGTTGGTATTAATAATAGGGATAATGATTTAAATGTTAATCCATGTAAGAATAAACAATTAACTAATACACGTGCTTCTGGTAGTGATGAAGCTATTGCACTTATTAAACCAAAAACATTTAGTTTAGAAGAAGCTTTGGAATTTATTCAAGATGATGAATTAGTAGAAGTTACTCCAAGTGCTATTAGAATAAGAAAGAAAATACTAGATCCTAACGAGAGATTTAGAGTTAATAGAAAGTAGAAGAAATTCTGCTTTTTTTCTTGTTTTAAATTACTATATACTTATGATAATAGGTGGCAGTATGATTTAGTTACTATACAATAATTTGGTTTATCTTTGATAGAAAATACTATTTTTTGTATGATGGTCGAACAGGCTTTTCTAGGTATTATAGACAATTATTCTTTTTGTAGGAGATTGTTTTAGTAATACTGTTTTTCCTTCCTTAAACAATATAAAGTTGAAGATATAGACTTTAGTATTTAATAAAATTATATTGAATTTATATAATAATAGAGAAGAATTTATTAGTAAGTTGCAAACGATAATGAATGTTTATGATAAAGAAAGACTATTAAGTAAAGAAAAAAATAGAATTAAATAATAAAATTATACTATTTTTTGTTGTGATAATATGTTAAAAAGTTTATAATATGTCCCAAAAGTTGGTGATGGTATGATTGATATACAAGAAATAAGTGAATTAGATATTCCGAGATATGCTCCTATATTTGCATGTATATATGAGTTATTTCAAGATTATGTAGGAATTTATTTTAAGTTAGTTGTTGATGGTGAAGAAAAATTATTACAAAGAAGAGATGATTTATTTGTAATTTATGCTATGAATGATGATAGACAAGTTGGTTATGAAATGTTTACTGTTGATGAAGAATATAAGGTTAATTCAGCTGGTTTTGATAATTTTGAATTACATACAGTTGATGGTACTAGAGTTATTCAAGATAGAGATTGTAACAATTTAGAGAGTCTTATTTTTTCTAAACGTAGTGATGGTGTTGATAATGATGGGTATGATGGAATTGTTGGCTATGTTCAGTATAATCAAGAAAAAGATGTTAGATTGATGATTATGTATCAACAAATGTTTAATCGACAAGACAAAATTTATTCTTTTCATGTTAAGAATCCTTTTCAAATATTGATTGAAGAAAGAGTTGCTGCAAAGAATAGAGGAAGTATTTTGCCTATAAAGACAACACATTATGTTAGAGGAGAATATGATTATAGAGATAATCCTACTTTATATAATATTGCTACTATAAAAGATTATGGTTTAAGTGAATTTATTGAAAAAGGTTCTTTTGCATTACAAAAATCTGATTCAGTAGTTAGATATTATAAAGTATTATTTACGACACAGGATAAACAAGCTATTACGGGTTTTCCTTTTTGTAGACAATATCGTTTTGAAGAATTTTTAGAAATGTTTAATAAATATGGATTTAAAAGTGAGATACCAGAACATTTAGTATCTATTTATAATGGTGAGAATAGTGAATTAAATTATTATCAGAATATAGCTGATTTTATGAAGGAGATAGAAATGACTCCGCCTGATGAAGTAGTTAAATTAAATTTAAAATTCGAGGGGAATGGTGAAGATGGTACAAATAGTTGAATTGGATGAAGAAACATTAAACCAAGTACCTCATGTTATTGAATTATTATACGAAATATATGGGCCGACTACTATTGGATTGTTTGCTGTACTGGTTGATGGTAATTTAGGTTTCGTTGGAAGAAATGGTGTTGATTGTGTATATATTCATAAAGATGGTTATAATAACTTTACTTTGACTCAAGATGAAGAATTAGGTGCTATTAGAACTAGTGGATTTGAAGTTTTCTTTGGTGATGATATTTATTTTGTAGATAAAAATAATATAGAGTGTCATGTTGATTTATTGAGATTATCTGAACCGGATCAAGATGATTATGATGGATGTGTTTCTTATAAGCAATATAATCCTAGTAATGATACATTGTGTGAAATAAGATATCAACATATGTATAGAGAGATGGATGGTAGACCTATTATATATGGATATCATACTAAGAAGATAGATTGTTTATATATTGATGAAGATTATAGTAAGAAGAAAATGCCTAGTAAAGGAATCATACCTAAACGTTCTAAGTATTATTCTAAGATGGAATTTGATGTTGAGGAATTAGGTTATAAGTTGGCTTTATTAAAGGAGTATGGCCTTATTGATATGTTTAGCGATAATTTATGTAATCCTCCTATAGAAAGAAATTTGATTAGATATATTCAAACTAAGTATATAGATGCTAATGGTTGTTATCACGATTTTTGGCCTTTGGGAGAACAATTAAAGATTGAGGATTTAAATAATCTTATCAAGTCTTATGGGTTTAGAACTGAGTTGCCTTGGGAAATGATAGAGATATATAATGATAGAGATAGATTAGTTAATAATATTAGAGAAATAGTAAAAGAAATGAAGACTATTACTAATGAAATGAAAGAAAATCCAAGTGATGATACTATTACTAAATGTGCGTTATTGAGATTGAGAAATGAATAAAACAAAAAATTGATTTTTTTGATATTAGTGTTATACTAAGAACATAAAAAAGAAAAAGGAGTGGAAAAAATGCGCGAATTTACTGAACAAGAATTAGTAAGAAGAGAAAAATGTGCAAAATTAAGAGAATTAGGAATGGATCCTTTTGGACATAAATTCGAAAGATCTGCAACAGCTATGGAGATAAAGGATAAATATAAAGATATAGATCATGAAGCATTTGAAAGCATGACGGATGAAGCTACAGTAGCTGGAAGAATTATGTTTATTAGAAAAATGGGGAAGGCATCGTTCTTTACAATAAAAGATAAAACAGGACCTATTCAGATATATATATCTATAAATGATATTGGTGAAGAAGCATATACATTATTTAAAAGTGCTGACATTGGAGATATAGTTGGTGTTAGAGGTAAAATAATGAAAACTAAAACAGGTGAAGTAACTATAAAATGTTTAGAATATACTCACCTTGTAAAAGCATTGAAACCATTACCTGAAAAATTTCATGGATTAACAGATATAGAAGAAAGATATAGAAGACGTTATGTTGATTTAATAATGAATGATGATTCTAAGAGAGTTGCATTCTTAAGACCTAAAATTATTAGATGCATTCAAAATTATATGGATGGTCAAGGATTTACTGAGGTGGAAACTCCTATATTGACTACATTGTTAACAGGAGCATCTGCAAGACCTTTTGTTACTCATCATAATACACAAGATTTAGATATGTATTTGAGAATAGCTTTAGAATTACCACTTAAAAGATTATTAGTTGGTGGTATGGAAGCTGTTTATGAAATCGGGCGAGTATTCAGAAATGAAGGTATGGATCCAAAACATAATCCAGAATTTACTTTGATGGAAGCTTATTTAGCTTATAGTGATTTGGAAGGTATGATGGACTTAACTGAAAATATGTTCCAAACTATTGCTAGAGATGTAATGAATAAAATGACATATAATTTTGGTGGTTATGAAATTAACTTAGAAGGTCCTTGGAGAAGAGTTAGTATGGTTGATGCTATTAAAGAACAAACTGGTATTGACTTCAAACAAGAAATGACTGTTGAAGAAGCTTTAAAATTAGCAGAAGAACATCATATCGAAGTTCAAGAACATGAACATACAGTAGGGCATATTATTAATTTATTCTTTGAAAAATATGTAGAAGAAACACTAATTCAACCTACATTCTTATATGGACATCCTCTTGAGATTTCACCACTTACTAAGAAAAATCCAGAAGACCCTAGATTTGTTGATAGATTTGAATTATTTATAGCAGGTAAAGAATTTGCTAATGCTTACACAGAATTAAATGATCCAGATGATCAATTAGAAAGATTTGAGGCACAACTTGCTGAAAAAGATTTAGGTAATGATGAAGCTAATGATATAGATATGGATTTCATAGAAGCATTAGAATATGGTATGCCACCTGCTGGTGGAATAGGTTATGGAATAGATAGATTATGTATGTTATTTACTGAACAAGAGTCTATTAGAGATGTGTTATTATTCCCAACTATGAAGGAAAGAAACTAATTATTGATTTAATTAGTTTTTTTATATGTTATAATTATATTAGGTTGGTGGTATTATGAAAATAGTCGAAAAAAAGTGTCCTGGTTGTGGTGCTAACTTAAAATTTGGAGAAAATGATACCAATGTTAAATGTGAGTATTGTGGTAAAGAGCTTTATATTCAAAGAGATGAAAAAAAATATGCTAAAGTAGATGAAGAACATATAGCTAATGCTTACAAATTTGTTGATGAAGTTGGGAAACCAATTGCTAAGGGGATAGCTTTTGTTCAAATAATAATGTTTATAATTTTTGGTTTATTATTTGTAAGTGCTTTTGCATTTATTATATTTATAGCAGTTTCTATGTTTAATAATTCGCATGATGATGTAGATGGTTTTTTTAATTTAACACAAAGCAAGAATGAAGAGAAAGTTAATTATGTAAAAGAATTAAATGATATAGATGATATAACTTTAGATACATTTTATGATGCGTCTAAATCATCTTTAAATCATATGGATAATATGGAATATACTGTTGGAGCTTGGAGTCCTGTTGGTGCTTACTTGATTGTTTCTAATAATGGTGATGGAAATGCTTTATACACAGTTATGAAACATACGTATACAAAAACTAGTGGCAAAAAGACAATTACTTTGTATGCAGCAGTTAAGTATTCTAATTTAATATTATCTGATAACAATGTGATTCAACATACTTTTAAAGGAACTGAGATATCACAAGATATTGATTTAGATGGGAAAACACTTAATTTTGCTACTGGCTTTGAAAGTGTTGAAAAATTATATAATTATGAGTTAAGAAACAAGAAAAACGATTATAAGATTTATGCTACTGATGGATTATATATGGAAAGCTAATTATTTAGCTTTTTTTGTGATTAAATTTTCATTAAATTCCTAGGTATATCCTAGGCATATGTGTTATAATAGGCGATAGGAGGGTAGATTATGAATAGAAAGAATGATAAGATTTTAATAATTTTAATAGTTTTATTAATATGTGGTGTTTTGTCTTGGTTTATAGTCCCTGGAATGTATTCTTCCGGTGTTTATACTGAGTTAACACATAATAGAGCCGGATTATATGATTTTTTTCCTTTGATTTATTCGGGATTTGATTATATATTACTAGACTTAATATACATATTAATAGTAGGTGGTTGCTATGGTGTTTTAGTACAAACTAAAGGATATAGGAAATTGGTTGATAAGACAGTAAGACTAATAAAAGGGAAGGAACTTGTTGCTTTTGCTATTGTTACTTTGTTAATGAGTTTGTATTGTTCTGTTACATCTCATATATTTGGTTTGTTCTTTATTGTACCATTTATAGTTACAGTATTCTTGAAGCGAGGATATAACAAATTGACTGCAGTAAGTGCTGGCTTTGGTGGTATGTTTGTTGGGTATCTTGGTTTAACATTTGGTACTTATGGTGTAGAAATGTTAAATGAATATGCTGGAATAAGTAATAATGAATGGATATGGCAAAAGATAGTTTTATTTGTTTTAGCTTATATTTTATTTACAGTATTCAATATTTTATATATGAAAAAACATAAACGAAATGATACTGAATCGGACCCATATTTTACAGAGCCTTTAGTAGAAAAAGGATTTGCTAAAAAAGACAGAACTAAGACTTGGCCAGTTGTAGTACTATTGATTGTTGGTTTAATAGTTAGTATTGTTGGTACCATTTCTTGGGAGAATAGTTTTGGAGTAGAAATATTTAATAAATTATATGAATCATTCCAATCTGGTTTTATGATAGCTGATATACCTATATTAAGTTCTATTGTTGGTATTCAAATGCCAGCTTTAGGAGAATGGGCAACTTTATTACCTGTTGGTTTTGTGTTTTTATTATTTACAATTATTCTAGCATTAATGAGTAAAATGAAAATAAGTACTTTTACTAAAGAATTTGGTAATGGTATGAAAAAGATGTTTAAAGTAGCTTTTGTATATGGTTTAACATTTTCACTATTGTATATGAATGCTGAGTTTGCTTGGATTGGAACTGTTATGAGTAAAATATTTGGTTCTGGTTCATTTAATATAATTACTTTATTAGTTGGAGCATTCATAGTAACGTTCTTCTGTGTTGATCCTTCTTATGTTGGATATTCATATAGTACATTGATATCGACTGCTTTTGCTGATAATTTAGTTGCTGCCGGTGTTATATGGAGGATTGGTACTGCAATAGCATTTGTTATTGCACCTACTAGTTTTATATTAGTAGCTGCTTTATCTTATTTAGATATTTCATATAAAAGATGGCTAAAATATATTTGGAAATTTGTTGCAGTATTTACTGTTGTTACTCTTTTATTCTTAGCCGTAATAATTTATATGTAGAAGAAGTTTGAAAAAGCTTCTTTTTTTGTATGATAAAACCCCCAGATAGTCTGGGGGTTCCGTTTAGCTTTAG
>CAZJHG010000061.1:0-6781 GCA_964545885.1 uncultured Muribaculaceae bacterium
TAGTTTCAAAAAAATAATTGTTGTAAAAGATAATATTAAGTTATGGAGAAATGAAGATGGAATTCTTATAATAGGGATTCAAGAATTTTTATTAAATAAAGATAGTTTAGATTTATAAAAAGATAAATGATTGAATTTGAAGTGGATATTAATCCACCAAGTGGGGCAACTTATGAAGAACAATATAAATTGCTTTCAAGTTCACATCAAATCAATCTTAGTTAAGTAACAATCTTTATTTTCTATTTATATTTAATAAACTATCTAAAACAATTAATAAATTATATAAATACATTTACTTTTGTTCCACAAATTAACATATTATAGGTACGAAAGTAAAAAGAAATGCTAGTGCAAGCTTATTGTTTTAGTAAGTTTTCGTACTAGCTTTTTATATGCAGTGAATCTTATGATTGTAAATTATCTTCCTTAAATCTTCCTTAAATCTTCCTTAATGTTTAAAAAATAGTTTCATTTTGTTTAATCATATAGACTAGTAAATATAAATTGTAAAGAAACATTCTTTATGTTAGAATAATAACCGTTTTGGGGGAGTGGATATGTGGTTTATTACTAGGAATATTTTACAGTATTTATGTAATGAAGATATACCTAAGGAAAAAAGAATAAAAGTAATAAAGAATAATAAAAATAAAATAGCTTTAGAATTATTTAAACTAAAATCTGAAGAGATAGTTAAATTATTATTTAATTCTAAAGTACTAAGAGAATTAAAATTAGTTATATGTGAAGAAATAGATAAGTTAGCAGAACGTAGTGATGGTAATAGTAAGTTTATTACTAAAACATTAATAGACGAATTTAAGAAATTAAACTTTTGTAAAGATAAATACTTGTTATCTGATACTTGTCCTAATGTATTTAAAGAAAAAATAATTAGTGAATTATATCCTAAACCTTATAAAGCTGTAAAGGATGTTAAATTATCTAAAAAAGTAAAAAAAGTAATTATGAAGTTATCTATAAGTACTTATGATTTTGAAAGATTATTAAAAAGTGGTTTAACTCAGGATATGAAAGAGTATATTATAGATGAATGTCTTGATAGTTCCTATGGAATTAGGATGGTCTTAGATAATAGTGGAATATCTAATGAATTAAAAGATAGATTGATAGATAGAAAAATTAATAAAGATAATTTATTTTCAGTATTAGAATATGCTGAACCAAGTACAATTGAATATGTTTTAGAAAAGAAGTCTAAGGAATTTGAAGAATTTTTAAATAAATTAACACCTGTTAATGTTTTAACAACTATTAATAGTACTAGTACTCCAAAGAAAGTAATAGTGTATATATTTAAAAATAGAAAAGATATAATAGAAAAAGCTGTTGATAGAGCAGGAAGAAATGTATTAGAAGATACTATTAGATATGAGAAAAATCCTGATGTATTAAATCTTATTTATGAAAAAAGACCTAAAGCTGTTTATCGAGTTATAAATATGTTATTTGATTTTCAATTAATGAGTTTTTTGAATTTGGAATATTTGCCTAAGGAATATAAAGATTATATTATTAATAGAAAAAAAGGAAAGTTAAACGGATATATTAATAGAATGAGTACTTGGGATTGTATTAATTATACTAAAAATGATTCTTTTGTACCTGATGAAATTAAAGAGAGAATTATTAATCTTAGAAAGAAAGATATTTTGAAACATTATGCTAATGATAAAGATGATGATATTCTTAGTGCAATTAGATTGAATAATTTGAACTTAACAATTAGGAAATTGTTAATTACTGAAAGAGTTAATATTAATAATATATTTAACTTATTAAGTTATTATTTTATAGATAAAGGAACTATTGATTTAGTTGTTGAATTAAAAAAGGATGTGTTGATTCAAATATTTTCATCTTATGATAATAAGAAATTATTTAGGGGAAAATTTGAAGTACTAAAAGATGATGTTGTAGAAGAGATACTTAATGGTAGTCAAGATTTTCTTAGAGAAAGATTAAATAAACTAGAAGTAGACGAATTATATAGTTATGCAAGTAATGATAAAGTACTTAGTGTTGTTAAGAAATTAATATTAGAGAGACTTGGAATAGAAAAAGATAATATTAATAATGTGTTGATACTTATAAGTATGTATGATGCTAAGTTAGTATTAGAAAATTATCAGAATATTATGGATTTCATTTGTGGTATGGGTATAGATTTTAATTCTTTTTTACAATATGGTAGTGGTAGTAAGAAATACTCTAAGTGGTTAGAGAATATATTAGAGATAATATGTAATGATGATATAGGAGATTTTGCTTGTTGTAAGGATTATTTATTTAATAATTATTATAAGAATAATAGTAAAAATAGTGTTTATATGATATCTAGTTTTTTAGAATATTTAGATAATTATGGTAAGTATAAAGAGTTATTTATGAATTTAGTAAATAATAAAGTTGAATTAACTAAAGAAGATAAGGATAGTTTAAAGTTTTTATTTAATATTAGTGGCGTAAGTAAGGAAGATAGTCCTAAGTCGATATATGATCTTAAGAAGTTTAAATTAAAATTATATAGAAATTATATTATTTATTTAGATAATCCAATGATTGATTTAGATAGGTTAAAGGGAATGTTTAATAATATTTTGTTTTGTGATGCTAAGTCTATACTTGCGAATATAGGTGGGACTGGTGCTTTAAGAACATTGAAGAAAGATAATATAAATAGTCCTGTTGTAGTTTCTTTAGTTGATGAATTAATGTTATGTTCTTCTATTATAGAAATGGTTAATTATACTAATAATGAAGAAGGATTAAAGAATGTTTTAACTTATATATTTAGTGACATGGAAGTACTTACTAAAATACAGAATATATTTGCTAATTTTGAAGATAAGGTAAGAAGATTATATGAGTTAGATTCAATGAATAATTTAAGTACTTTAAGTGATGCGAGAAGATTAGGTATGTTAGATGTTGAATTATCTAAGAAGTACGGTGGAGAAGTATTTGATTTTAGTGACAAGAATTATTGTTTATATGGACATGTATTAAGTTATAGAGAGAATATTGCTGATATGGTAGAAGGAATATCGACTGGTAGTAGTAATTTTATATCAGTAAGTCCTGTTAGTTATAGGGGACAAAAATATTATTATGATAGAAACGATGTTATTTTGGCTTATGATGTATTACCATTTGGAAGTTTTATTTGTAGTTCTATTTCTAATATGGGGAGTAATTATTCTGTAAGTGCTAATAGTAGTGAAGTCGGTAATATTAAGAGAGTGCAGAGAGGTATTTTGGAAACAAGTGCTGTAGTAGAAAACAATGCTGAAGCGTTACTTTATAGAGAAGGTTTAAAAGCTTGTGGATTAATATTACCTGGAGGTAGAAGTCCTTCTAAAAAAGAAATGGAGATACACGAAAGATTTGGATTGCCATTTATTGTTACACAAGAATTACATAAGTCGATAGATAATCCAAAGTATTTGTTTGTTAATGATTTGGAGATGAACTTAGTTAGTTCTGATTTAAAGGAATTGGAGAATATTGTTGATATGTTAAAACCTAATGTTACACATGTTAAAGAAGATGATTGTTATACCGGAAAAGAAGTTGGAGTATTTGCTGATTGTCATTCAATGTATGAACCTACTTTAGCTATATTAGAAGATATGAGAAGAAGGGGAATTACTGAAATATATTCTTTAGGAGATAATGTGGGATTAGGACCAAATCCAGTAGAAGTATTTGATTTATTAGATGAGTTTAATGTTCAATCAGTAGCAGGTAATGCTGAATATTATAATACTATTGGAGTAGATGCCTTTCCTTATTTAGTTGATGAAAGATTAGATAGCCAAGTTTGGACTGAGAGAAAGTTAGGGCCAGAGAGAATTAAAGAGTTGAAAATGTATCCGGCATCTAGAGATATAATGTTGGGAAATAGAAAAATTGCTTTATGTCATTTTGCTAATGATGTAAGATGGGATTTTAGGGATAGAAGTGTTCATACTTATGCTACTTCAGTAGGAGGTAATACGGAACAACTTAGATATACTAATAGTGAAGCAGCATTAAGAAAAATTACTAATTGTATAGTTAGTAATAGAGGAAATGAATCGTTAGTTAAGGGATATATGGCCGCACGAGAAGAACCAATATTTGGTAGTAAGTTAGTTACTGATTATGATTGTATTTTACAAGGTCATTATCATTTTGAATTAAATGATTTATTAGATGATACAGAAGTTTATACACTAAGAGCTGTAGGTATGGGATATGAAGGAGCAGAAAAAGACAATGAAGCTTGTTATTATATTTTAAAAGAGAGAAAAGATGGAGATATAGAAATTGAAAAAATATATGTTCCATTTAATAGGAATGCTTTATTATCGAGTATACATACATGTGATTTACCATCTAAAGAGCAAGTTTTAAGATATGTTAGAAAATCTAGATAAGATTTATAAGATAGTTTGCCAGTAAAAACAAAGTACTAGTACGAGTTGGTATTAGTACTTTTTTTGTTATAAAGAAAGTTCAATAATAAATATGACTATTTTGTGCTATACTAAAAATAGAATGGGATTGATTTATATGAATAAAAGTAAAATACTGATTGTGTTTTTAGGATTATTGTTTATGATGGAAATCGTTTGTGCAAAAGGAAATAGTGCTTTTATAAATGATTGGGAAACTGATAAATATTATGATAATCCTTATATTACTTGGGGAAAAGGATATAAGCCATATTTATTATATGATGATAAGACTTATTATAAATATGGCTATTTTATAGTAGAAGATAATAAGATAATAAAATATGATATAAAAGGTAATAAAATTAAAGAAAAAGAATTTGAATTAAATGATGAGATATATTTTTTAGAAGAACATAATGATTATTTGTATTTAATAATGATTAATAGAGAAAATGTTAATTCTTCTAAAGTAGTAGTTTTAAATTTGAATATGGAAATATTAAATGAATATGTAAATAATGGTTTTAATATTGGAAATGTTGATATGGAAGTTAGTATTAAATTATTTGGGTTAGAACGTTTTTATATAGATGATGATGGGACTGGTTATTTTTTATCAGCAAATCCTAATACGGCAGTGTATGCTTTTGGAGGAGAATATAGTGAAGTTACTAAGTTAGGTGTTGGAGATCCTGGGGCAGATGTTTATTATTCTTTTCCAGAAATTTATAATAAAACATTTCCTACTTTTGTAAAGATGGAGCAAATGTTAGATGAATATGCAAGGTCATATGTTAGTTATGATAAAAAAGATGATTATATTGTTTATGCTGGTGTTGAAGATTTAAATAATTGTGAAATAGATACTTGGTATTTACCTTATAATTCTACTATGAATCCTGGAGGACGAGGTTCTTGTGATAGAGGGACTGAAAAGAAGCCAGTTGGTTCTCTTAAATTAATAAATTCGGAAGAAGAAGTTTGGAGTAAACAATTTGATAAATATGTTGGCCTTTTAAATGTTAAGTTTGTTAACAATTACATTGTAGTAGTTGGCCAGGTTAGTGATGATAAATTTGAGTTATTAATTTTAGATTTAGATGGTAATATTATTCAAGTTATTAATGATGCTGATATATATGGGAATATTGAGGGAACAGATACTAGTTTTATAGTTACTGTAGGAAATAAAGTTGATAATAGTATGTGTACTGGTAAAGAAAGTGAATGTTATGAATTATTTAATCAAGTATGGTATATTCCGTTTAATATTTCTTCTAAAATAGAAGGAGAAGGTATGATTAATGTTTCTGATGTTGCTAGGTATGGAGAAAAAATTTCTTATGAAGTTAAAGAAACAGAAGGATATAAATTGTCATCTTTAAAGATTGTGGATAGTTTTGGAAATGAAATAAATAATTTAAATAATGAGTTTATAATGCCAGATAGTGATGTTTATATAGAAGTAGTTTTTGATAAAGAAGATAACCCTAATACGTTTGATGTTGTTGGTTATTTTGTGCCGATTATTTTGGGAGTTAGTATTGTCTTGATAATGGTTAATAATAGAAAAGTTAAAATAATGAAAAATTAATTTTTATATTATTAAGATGGAGTAGTTGGTAATACTGGAAATGTATTTATAATCGAGTTATTATAATTATGAAATTTAGTAATAGGTGATGTTTAATGGAAAAGATAGCAATTAAATTTGATGACTTTTTACATAAGGAACTAAATGAATATTTGTCATCTTTAAATGGAGTATCTAAGGTAGAAGTAGATATTGATGAAGGTAAAGTATATTTTGAATATGATTCTTCAGTTATAACTTTGAAAATTTTAATGAAAGAAATAGAATTATTTTTAAATACAAAAATTCTTTCTATAATTTCTTTTGATAAACATAATACGGAGAATATAGTTAAGGAAACTATTGTAATTAAAGATTTATGTTGTGAACATTGTTTAAATGGCTTAATACAGGATTTAATGTATGTTAATGGTGTTTCATGTGTTGATACTGATTTTGACTATATTAATCAATTTGATGTAAATTTGTTTATTTCTTATAATGATGAAGAGTTAAAGTTAGAAGAAATAGAAAATTTAATAAAAGAAAATCATACTGGAGTAAGTATATAATTAGAATTTTAGATAATTAAAAAAATAAAATGTATTAGTTGGATAAAAATCTACTAGATTTTTAAGTAGTTATGTATTATAATTTGTTTATATCTTATAAAGAGTGATGGAGGGACTAGCCCTATGATATCACACCAACCTATTAGATTAGGTGGTAAAGCTAGAACGAT
>CAZJHG010000062.1:0-6668 GCA_964545885.1 uncultured Muribaculaceae bacterium
CTTCATCTATATATTCTTTTGTCTTTATATCACTACCAATACTCATATTAAGTAAATTAGCAATAAAGTACACTGGATAATTAGCTTTTAAATAAGCCATCTGATATCCTATCAAAGCATAAGATACAGAATGAGCTTTATTAAATCCATAGTTAGCAAACTTAATAATTAAGTCATAAACTTCACTTGCTTTTTCTTTTGTATATCCATTTTCACTAGCTCTTTTAATAAAGATTTCTCTTTCTTTCTCCATTACTTCGAGTTTCTTCTTACTCATCGCACGACGTATATTATCAGCTTCAGCAAATGAATAGTTAGCCATCTTAACAAGAACTTGCATAATCTGCTCTTGATAAATCATAATACCATAAGTATCTTTAAGTATATCTTTTAAAGATTCATCAGGATAAACAATTTGTTCCTTACCTTCTTTTCTTCTTATAAAAGTATCTATATTTTGCATAGGTCCTGGTCTAAATAAAGCAACAGCTGCTACTAAATCACTAAAACTATCAGGCTTCAACTTACTCAAAAAATTCTTCATCCCAGAACTTTCATATTGAAATATTCCCTCAGTATCAACACTTCTAAATACATTAATAGTTTCTTTATCATCAAGAGGTATCTTAGCTAAGTCTATTCTTTTACCAGTTTCTTTTTCAATAAGTTCTAATACATTTTGAATAATAGTTAAATTTCTTAAAGCTAAAAAATCCATTTTAAGTAACCCTAAATCTTCTAAATATTCCATAGTTACTCCAGTAAGTAACTCTCCTCCATTAATACAAACTGGTATTACATCATCTAACTCTTTAGAAGAAATAACTACTCCAGCTGCATGCGTACTTATATGTCTTTTTAATCCCTCTAATTTAAAACTAACTTGATATACTTTCTTTATATCGTTATTAGACATTACATATTCTTTAACAAACTTATTATCAAGATTATCTTTTAAACTAAGTTTAGGATCAAGTAAATTACTTAATCTATCTATTAAAGTACTATCTACATTTAAAGACTTTCCAACATCTCTAATTACTTGCCTAGCACCCAAAGTACCAAAAGTCATTATGCATGCAACGTTATTAACACCATATCTCATCTTAACATAGTTAATAACTTGTTCTCTTTTCGTATATTCAAAATCTATATCTATATCAGGCATAGTTATTCTTTCTGGATTTAAAAATCTCTCAAATAACAAGTCATATTTAATTGGATCAACATTTGTTATACCAAGACAATAACTTACTAAAGACCCCGCAGCTGATCCTCTACCAGGACCAACTAATATATTATTCTTCTTAGCAAATTTAACATAATCAAATACTATTAAGAAATAATCAACAAACCCCATATTATTAATTACATTAAGTTCCATTAATAACCTATCAGTATATTCCTTAGTTACATGTCCATTTAAACGTTTTTCTAATCCTTTTTTACATAAATTACACAAATACCCATATGAATCTTCAATATTACTATCATAATGAGGAATATACTTTTCACTCTTAGGTATTTCTAAATTAATTAAATTAGCAAATTCTATAGTAGTTTTACTATCTTCTTCATTAACTTCTCTATCTAAATATGCATCACTATATTCTTGTAAATCAATATCTTCATTTGTTTCAATATTCCTTAAAACACTCATATACTTAACATCTTGAAATTCAAAAGTACACACTTCATTTATATAAACTATTTCCTTTTGTTTTAAAGAGGCATTCTTCTTTTCATAATCATTACAATACCCAATATATAAATCTTTAAATATATCTTTAACTTGTTCATATACTTCGATATTTTTATAAGGAAGAATACACATAATATCCATACTATAACTTTTTAAATCAACATAATTAATTTCTCTTTCTTGAATAATAGTATTTATTTTAAGTAAATTCTGATATCCATTATAATCCTTTGCATACAAATAAATATTACCAGTACTTAAATATATATTAAGTCCAATAATAGGTTTTATATTATTGTTAACACAACTATTATAAAAACACATACTACCAAATAAATTATCATCAAGTAATCCAACAGCAGTAATATTATGTTCATTTAAATACTTAATTAATTCTGGTACCTTAATTAAACTTTTTAAAAGTGAATAATCAGTTTTAATACCTAAAGGAACATACATATTACTACCACCTTTCTTGACTAATTATTATAACAAAAATAACAAAAATATATAGTACTAATAAGTCATCTTTTTAATAAAATCTATTTTATTTAATAATCACTCAAAATATCTCATTATAATATTTTAACTTTACCAAAGTTATATTTTCTAAAATATTACCAACATTATCTTATATAACCATTATACCACAAATAACTCTTTTAACTTAAGAATATAAATACTATAAAAAATAATAATTAAATTAATATAATTAAAATCTAAAAATATTAACTAATAATCCATAATTCCCTATAAACTCCCACAATTTAATTGACTTTATGCCTTACTTGTGTTAAAGTTGTTACTGAAATGAATTTAAGGAGGCGTAATTATGGCAAAAAAAGTAAGTACAAAAAAACCTTTAAGTGGTAATAGAAGAAGTCATGCTTTAAATGCAACTAAACATGCTCAAAAGCCAAACTTCCAAAAAGTAACTATCAATGGTACAAAAGTTGTTTTAACTGCTAGAGAAGCAAGAACAATGAAAAAAGAAGAAGCAGCATCTTAATTATAAATTAAATAGTTCCAACGGAACTCTTTTTTTTGACATTTTTACAAAAAAAAATTAACCACTATTTTATAGTAATTAACCCTTTTTCTACTTCTTCCAAAGCACGTCCAAGTTCTTTTTTATTTACGTATTCGTTTTGTTTCATTTGATAATGTTTATTTTCTAGCATTTGTTTACTTCTTCTTGAAGCTACATGAACTAATTTGTACTTTGAATCGACAATATTTAATAACTTGTCAACAGAAGGATACATCATTTTAATCACGTCCTTACAATAATATCATACATAATTTTTACACTTTTATATAGTATTTTGGACACTTTTTACATTTTTTTTACAATTTTAAAAAGAAGATTACTCTTCTTCAATTACTTTAGCTTTTATAACCCCGTCATTCTCGTAAGTAAGTTTAATTTTCAAACCATTCAAAGTATGTTTGCTATTACGTGGATCAACAACATTACCATCTTTATCATCTCCAACATAATATCCGGCTTCTACTAAATCATCCAAAGTAATAACAAGATTTCCTTCTTCTGATAAATTAGATAAAGTTTTTCCATATAACGCTGCTTCTTTCTCAGCAATTTTAACTATCTGCTCATAATATTCATCAGAATTATCTTTATAAGCATTTGATGTTCCACCTATCATAGCTAAAGTAAAAATACCCAATAAAATTATAACAATTAATAATTCCTTTGTAGTATAACCATTCTTCATACATTTCACCTAATATAATTATATCACATTAATCAAGCTGACAAAACAAAAAAAGGTCAAAGACCTTCTAATTTTAAAACCCACATTTATTATCATAAACATTACTTACCTCATCCTCCATAGTACAAGTATACATTGGTTGATAAGTATGTCTATAAATATGATGATTTACTATATGAGTATTTACTGGAATAATATGTGGTACCTCATAACATGTTTGTGTATGACAAACCCTCTCCTGAGGACATTCCATTACTGGAGGACAAACATTACCACAACAACTCATATCACAACACATTTTCCCATAATCACCATTCATATTCTGATTAAAATTTTCTTTTTCATTACATCTATCAAAAAACATAAAAACATTCCTTTCTACTTTATCTTATGTAAAAAGATGTTTTTATGTTTAGGCTATTTTAATTAAAATCAATATCGCATTCTTTTAATACGAACTTATAAACATCAGTTTCTCCAACTATCATAAATACACATTTTTGATTTTTAACAACTTCTTTATAAATTATTGGTTTAGCAAGTAACTTTTGAGCATCTAATAATTCACTAAAACTATAGCATTCTATCGTAGTATATCCTTCTAATTCAGGTATATTCTTAACATTAACAATTATTCTATCATAATCTCTTAACAATCCATCTCTTAATCTCATATACTTAGTCTTTTTAGGAGTAGTTTTAACAATAAAACTACAAGTAATTAATAAGAAAATAGTATCTAAAACAAGTAAAACTATACCAACGCATAAAGTGAATTTATTAGTAAGTTGAGAATCCTTATTTTCAATATAATAATCTTTATCATTAATACTATTAACCATAACAGCACTAACTTGAGTAGATAATAAAGGTATTTTTACTTCTATAACATCACTTTGTTTAACATTTTTTTCAAAAGCGTCATTTTTTACATTAACTGAAACATACATTTTAATATATAAATTACCATTAATTAATGCATATTTCTCATTAATTTGTTTTGCTAAATTATTATAATAATCATAATCCAAATTAACATTTTGATTAATATGTAATTCTTTTTCTTTTTCTACTATACCTTTTTTATCATCAATCAATCTATCAACTTTTTGTGAAATAATAGTTCCTTCTTTATTATTTTTTAGTTCCATCATAACATCAACATAATAAGAATATTCCAAATCAGATTCTTTATCTACACTAAAATCATAATAAAAATCAGTACTAATACTATCGACAACTTCAGATATATAGTAATCTACAGCATTTAAAGTCCCTTGTTCAAATAAATTATCTTCAAATAGAGTAACTTTATAATCAATACTAGCTTTTTCTTGATAATTTAAGACAATATCCTCTTCTTTAGAAAAACTATTTTTAAAGCATTCACATACAACAACAGCTATTAAAAGAACCGAAAAAAGCATCAAGAAAACTCTTAATCTATAAGATAAATAGAAATGATATTCTTGATCTACTCTCCCACTTTTTTTATAAACTTTCTTCATTTTAGCAAAATCTTCATCTTTTATTTTAGCATTTTTTTTCATAATTAATCACCTTTTTATCCCATTATTCAAATTCTATATTTATTTCAACATTATTTAAAGTTACATAATCAATTTCAGATTCTTCACTATAATATTGATTATCATATTTAGTAATAACCTTAATATTAGTTAATATACCATCACTTTCAACAATATCTCCAACATTTAAGTTAACGATAGACACACTAACATTTTCATCATATGCATCTAGTCCTAATATTTCAATTTTTTTTACTTTAGCTGAAACATTTCCATCATTTCTAATTTCAAATTGAAACTGACTATAGCTACCAACTTGCTTTAATTGCAAAGCGTAATTAATAGTTTTTCCATTTTCACTTGGATTTCTAGTAACTAAAACATTATCATCGGATATTGCCATTGTAGAAATATTATCAAAAGAAATTTTCCAGTTCTCTTGATATTCCATAGATACTCCGTAAAGAGACTGTGATGTACCTAAAGCACCAAAGCTAACAATAAAACTACAAATCATTACAAATGATATTAAAACTGTCAATACTGTAATCTTACTCAAATCTTTCATACCAGCACACCCTAATCTATATATTGATTATATCACACAATATTTTTTTTGAAAGAAAAAAAGTAGCACAAAACTACTTTTTAGAAAGGAAGTTTCATTTTTCCATTTCCTAACATCTTCATCATTTTTTTCATTTGTTCAAATTGGTTTAGTAACCTATTGATTTCAGCAACATCTCTTCCACAACCCTTACTAATTCTTTGCTTTCTAGTTGCTTTAAGTACTTCGGGATGTTTTCTTTCATAAGGAGTCATTGAAAGTATTATTGCTTCAATATGAGCCATATCTTTAGGATCTATTTGTACATTACTAAGTCCCATTTGTCGAGCTTGTGGCAACATTTTAATAATATTTTCTAAAGGCCCCATTTTCTTTATTTGTTTCAAATTAGTTAAAAAATCATCCAAATCATACTTACCACTCATCATTTTTTTTGCTTGAGCTTCAGCATCTTCTTCAGAAATAATTCCCTCAACTTTTTCAGCTATTGATAAAACATCTCCCATATCTAGGATACGTTCAGCCATTCTCTCTGGATAAAATTGTGATAAACCATCAAGTTTTTCAGAATCACCAACAAACTTAATAGGAACATTAGTTAAATGCCTAACAGATAAAGCAACTCCACCCTTTGTATCTCCATCTAATTTAGTTAAAATACAACCGGTTAAAGCTAACTTATCATTAAAACCTTGAATAACATTGATAGCATCTTGTCCCATCATTGCATCTATTACTAACAATGTTTCTTGTGGATGACATAATTCTACAATACCAGCAAGTTCATCCATTAACTCTTCATCAATATGCAAACGACCAGCAGTATCTATAATTACATAATCATTACCATTTTCCTTTGCATATTCTAAAGCATGACTAACTATTTCATTAACATTTATCTTACCCTCTGTATAAACAGGTATATTAAGTTGTTTACCAACAGTTTGTAATTGTTCAATAGCAGCCGGTCTATAAATATCACAAGCCACTAACAAAGGCTTTTTAGCATGTTTTTTTCTTAAAAAATTAGCCAACTTACCACAAGTAGTAGTTTTACCACTACCTTGTAAACCTACCAACATCAAAATAGCTGGTTTTCCATCCGTATTTAAAGGAGCTTCCTCTCCACCTAG
>CAZJHG010000063.1:0-6132 GCA_964545885.1 uncultured Muribaculaceae bacterium
CTAAAACACGGAGCTCAAAATGACAATTTCAAAGAATTATGGGACGGCAGTGAATGAAATCTGTAAAATAATCTCTATTTTTCACTTTTTAGCCTATTGTTTTATTTGTTTTTCTATTGAAAGATAATCTTTGATTCGATATAATACAAACATGCCAAGTTTTTTGAAATTGGTTCAGTAGTTATCAACATAAGGAGAAAAAATGAGAAAAATCTTGATCCTTTGGGCGGTTGCCATTTGTTTTTCTCTGGCTGCCGCAGATTCTGGTTTGGCGTTTCACTTTGATTTCTGCAATGCTGCGGGTAAGAGCGAAGTTACCGACCTGACCGGTAAAGTTCACTGTGTTTCTGAAAATAAACTGTTTGTCATTCAAGAAAAGGCTCTGCGTCTTGCAGACGGTGTCAAAATCCGCATTGCTGACAAAGAGTTGCCCCGCCTTACGGAACGCTTTACTTTCAATATCTGGCTCAATAAATGTTTTTTCGGGTTTGATATGCCGGTATTGTTCAAGGGAATGCACCCCTATCCGGTTCAATTTCTCTTTTCCTTGTTTCGGCTTTCTCCAAATTTCAAATACAAGACGCATCCGGATCAAAGAGGCTGGAAAGGTGTTTACTGTCTCGGTAATTTCCGCAGCGAGGCGCAATATGCACCGCATGTAATCAAACTTTCATCATCAGAAATTACCGCCGGAGTCTGGGTTATGGCAACGGTTACTTATGACCGGGGAACTGTAACCATTTATCTGAACGGAAAGCCGGTTGTCCGTTCCGTTTCCTCAACGCCTGAAAAACTGCCGGACACCACTGCTCCTCTTTATCTTGGAGCTGAACTGGTTCCGGAAACTTCGCTTAACTATCAATCGGCAGATATGCTTGTCAACGACTTCCGTCTTTACTCCCGTGCGCTTACAGAATCGGAAGTGGCGGCGATTTACCGTTCCGAGCAGAATAAATATCCAACGAAAAATCTGTTCCCTCCAAACGCTGTGCGTTATCCGGTCTGTAATGAGTATCTGACAAGCCTGATCCGTGATGCCGACCCGGAATTCAAGACCGAATTGAAACGTACAGTCGCATGGAGGAAAAAGGGGGAGAAACCACTTCCGGCGGGCAAGGGACACACCAGTGCCTCGGTTCGTCCATCGCACGGACAAATCGGTCTGTTCATCAACGGCAGAGAGTATTTCCCGTTCCGTTTCTTTCCAACCATACTCCGGGATGGTCGCTACCATATGAAGAGTGCCGAGGCAGCCATCCGCGATTTTGCGGCTGCCGGAACTGAATTGGGTGGTGGCGGTCCCGGAATTATCTGCTGGGAAGGACGTGGAAAATATGACTTCGAGCAGGTGGATAAACTGATCAGACGGCTTTGTGCCGCAGGACCGCAGCAGCAGATTCAAATTGTTCTGTTCATCCGTCCTCACGGATTTTTTTTTAATAAACACGATGCCGAACTGGAACGCTATTATCCCAGACCGGCAAGCGGTGGAAAGCTCCGCTCCTACTACATTGCAGCTCCTTTCGGTTCGCAAGTGTGGCTGGAGTGTTCCAACGAACTGTTGCGTGACCTGATTTGTCACATGGAATCACAAGAGTATGCCGATAGGATTTTCGGCTACCATTTCCTCTGCGGCGATGCCGGCGAGTGGTATTGGTCCGGTTCCTTTACTGGTGGTATCCCCGGTTATTCCGAAGTTACCCGGAAAAGTTTTCAGGAGTTTTTGCGTCGACGCTACAAAACTGACAGTGCCTTACAGAAGGCATGGAAAAACTCAAAGGTAACGCTGGCCAATGCCGCAGTTCCGACACCGGAAGATCGGCTGGGGAGGGAACATTTTCTGTTCCGTGACTATTCTATCCGGTGCAACGTCAGTGATTTCCGGGACTACATGGAAGAAAAGACGCTGCTCAATCTGACGGAAAACTGTCGGACGATCAAAGAATCTTGCGGAAAACGCAAAATTGTAACCATTTACAATGGCTACTCTATGCTTTATGCCGGATTGCAGAATACCGCACAATACGGGGCATTGAACATCTATGGCAAGGTTTTGCGTCTGCCTTGGGTGGACTGCTTTGCCACTCCGCTTGATTATACCGCCCGGCGCGGCGGTGAAGAAGGAGCAAACATCAATGCCTTCAACGGTAGTACCCGGCTTCACGGCAAAATGTTGTGGCATGAAGATGATTTGCGCACCCATTTCCACCACTTGCAGGAATTCGGCAGAACGGACTCCATGAGAGAAACGATTGAGGTCATGCGCCGCTGTTTCGGTTATGCACAGACCATGGGTGCCGGTTACTGGTATTGTCCAGTGACGCGAAATTACATATTCCATAATGAGACGATCATGGATGAAGTTGCAGCAGAAAACCGTTTAGGCAAAAAATTGCTTACGGCTGACCGTTCTCCTGTTGCCGAAGCGGCATTGGTCTTTGATGAGCAAAGTGAAAAATACACAGCGGCTCCGTGTGATCGTTTCCTCCATCATCACAACTGGGGCGTCTACACCCGGATGCACCGCATGGGAGCACCTTTTGACGGTTATCTTTTCAGCGATTTGGAACAGATCCCGGATTACAAACTCTATATTTTCACCAATCTGTATTTTGCCGATGCAAAAACGCTTGCCAGAGTTCAGCAGTTCCGCAAAAATCATCCCAAGGCGGTGATTGTCTGGAACTACGCCCCCGGCTATCTTTCGGAACGGGGATTCGACGAAAAAAATATGGAAAAACTTACGGGATTCCGTTTGAAAGCTGTTCCTGAAAACGCCAAGGGGACTTTGAAGATCACCGATACCGGTTCGCCTGTCACCGCGGAAGCGGGAAAACAGTTTGAGCTTCCGGTCGGTCCTTGGTTCTACTGTACTGATTCAAATGCCAAGGTGCTGGGAACTTTTCAGGGAAAACCCGCATTGGTTCAGAAAGGGCGTAATCTGTGGACTTTGATGCCGCTGACAAGGGAGATGTTGACTGGGTTGTGTGATTTAGCGGGGATTCATGTATATTCCCGTTCCGGCGATGTGCTCACCGCCAACAAAAGCACAATCATGCTTCATACCTCGACTGCTGGAAATAAGAAAATCTCTCTACCCGGAAGGTTTAAAATCGAAGAATTATTTTCCGGCAAGAAATTTCCTGAGGGAAACAGTTTTAACGACTCTGCACTACCATCCGGAACCACACGGGTTTACCGGATTGAACCAGTCAAAAAGTAAAAAGAAAGGAATCCCTATGAAATCATTCATCGCTTTGTTGGTCTGCGGAACAGTTTTTTGCTCTTTTGCAGTGGATATGCAGAAAATTGATGCCTCGAAAGAGCATTTCCTGACGGGGACAATCTACAACGCCGGAACTGCTGAAGTACGGGTTTTAGTGGGTGTTGTTCCCTGCGACAAGGATAAACAAAGAATTCAATGTTCCGAAATCAACACCATTCCCGAGACGGAAACAAA
This sequence comes from uncultured Muribaculaceae bacterium, assembly GCA_964545885.1. GTDB lineage: Bacteria > Bacillota_I > Bacilli_A > RF39 > UBA660 > Coprovivens. The sequence continues at coordinate 3,461 of CAZJHG010000063.1, forward strand.
ACTGATTGCACCATGCAAAGTCGGCGACACTTTTATTTGGGTTGCAGACGGGAGTAACTGGCGCAGCGACAGCAAAATTTTTCATGTGGCTTTTGACGTGCTTCCCAATCAAGGAGATCTTCCCAACCGCAAATTGGCAGGAATGGTGGAATCGGTCAAAAAAGAAGGCAATGGATATCGGATCAATCTTTCCAAACCTGTCGGATATGATCGTCCGGCAGGAACCATGGTGCGTGAACATGCGTCCGGAAACCGATGCCTTTACCCGATTATCCGCAAATTGGCAGCTGGAGAGAAATACACCATCAACGAGCGCCTGGATAAATGGTATGGAGTTGCCTCACGGCACAATTTCTGGAAAGGTACGGAGTTTATCTATATAGAGGTAACTCCCCGCTCGCTTAAGATTGAAAATCTGAAACTTGCTCCGAAAAAAAGTGGTAAAAAAAATCTGTTTGTGGATTAAGAGGAGATGGTATGATAAAGTAGCTGTGACTAGTGTCCAGTCAAATTTGAAAAGATGGATATAGACGCTGCAATTTTACTCGTGCCTCCGTTGTTGAAAACTGCCAATTGATGGTCTTTATTTTCTTGTGCGTTTTGATGTTAATTGTTTGTAAAAAGCTTTACTGAAAAGATGCGGGCAGGACTCAGGCAGAATGTTAATTTGGGGCGTCCAGTGATGGCAACGATCTCGTGGAGGAGAATATGAAGAAACAAAAATTTACATTAACAGAATTGCTTATCGCTATAGCGATCATCGCGATTCTGGCGGGAATGCTTTTACCGGTTTTGTCGCAAGCGAGGGAACGTTCCAAACAAATCCGCTGCCTCGGCAATCTCAAAGAGTGCATGAGTGTAACAATGCTCTACTCCGATGACAACAAAGGACGGATTCCCCTTCCTTTCGTTACTATCGACGGTGATAACAAATTCTGGGGGAAACACCTTTACGAAAAAAAGTATCTGACGGCACCCGCTGTATTGGTATGTCCGAGTTATTTCCCGTATTCCTTCAATGCCACATCTGGGGGAAGATTTTGGCGAACCTATGCACTCAGAGTTGGAGGATATAATTTTTCCAGAGGCGGCTTCAATATGCATGATCCGCGTTCTTTGGTTTGGGAAGGATATCATGGCGGTCAGGATTATACTTCGCCTTCCAAGGCGGTCATTTACACCGATGCTCTGCGGAAACACAGCAGCGATCCGGAACCGTCCCAGTTCTACCAATGCACCAGCCATGCCAGCAGCACAACCGACAATGCATTGCTTTATGCTGCTCACAAGAAAACATCGTTTGTGGGAGCTTTTGCAGATGGTCATGCGGCCAGTTTCGGAATTGAGGGCATGAAAGCGACGAAGAACAAGTACTACTGCGAAAAAGGAACCTTGGCAGGAATCTCAGTCAGCATGACTCTTGCCAACTGATTGTTTATGAAACAGGAATCGATTGTAGCTTTTGCCACGATTACACAGCCGGGGAACGAACGGAGGCGTTTTATCGCCGATTTACAAAATACCTCGGTTTTTCCACATTTTCCACATGATTCGGCGGAAATTCATTGGAAAAAAAAGGTTCCCGGCACATGGCTGCTGGAAACTGCGTTTTTTTCTTTGGAACGCTGTATTCTGGCATTTTGCACCGGAAAAATCACATTGATATTTGTTCAGGATTCCGCATTGGAAAAAGAAGAGTTTGATCTGACGGTGACGCCGGATTCTGCTTTTTTTCGTTCTGCCGATGCTGAAGGAATGCGCCGGGCAATCTATTGTCTTGAAGATCTGATAGCTTCCAATGCGCCCCATTCTCTGCCCTCGGCTCATATTCACAGGAAAGCGGTTATCAGAAACCGGATTTCCCGCTGTTTTTTCGGACCGACCAACCGCGCACCTTTTTTCATTGATGAATTAACAGATGAGCTTGATTATTATCCGGATGAATATTTGGAACGTTTAGCACATGAAGGCGTCAACGGATTATGGCTTACACTGTATTTTTACGATCTTCCTTCCCGCTTCTTTCCGGGACGTGGAGGCGACAGCGGAAAACGCATGGCAAAATTACACCGTACGGTCGAAAAATGCGCAAGGTATGGTATACGGATTTTCCTTTTTCTGAGTGAACCCAAATTCTACGGGAGTGCTTCGCACTGCGTTCCCATGGAAGCGGCGGCACAACAGCCGGAAACGGCATCACCGATGTGGGGGGAGGATGAACACCGCGGATTCTGCATTTCTTCTGAAGTCGGGAAAGCCTATCTGAAAGAGTGTACGGAGTTTATCTTCAGCAGAGTTCCGGAACTGGGCGGTATCATCAATATCATGCTGGGCGAAGACAACGGGATGTGCAATCGCTACCGGGTACTTTCTGATGTTCCCTGCCTCTGTCCCTATTGTGCAAACCGTTCTGATGCGGAAATCTATGCGGAAACTGCCTGTATTTTCACGACTGCGATGCATCGCTTTTCGCCTCAGGCGGAATTTATCGGCTGGTTTTACGTTCCGACAATTCGTGATAACTCGGCATTGTCGGAGCGGGTGATAAACGCACTGCGGTTTTGGCCGGAAGACGCGGCTCTGATGCTCAATTTTGAATCAGGAACTTGCCTGAAACAGCTGGAAAAAAAACGGGTCGTTTTCGATTACTCGTTAGCCTGTCTTGGCCCATC
>CAZJHG010000064.1:0-6123 GCA_964545885.1 uncultured Muribaculaceae bacterium
GAAAAGTGTGTAAGCCTTATTTTTTTACTTACACACTTTATTTTACACTCTCACAATTGAAAACATAGAATTGATTTTTTGTGCTAGTTCAGGCTCTGCATCGTTATTAATTAGCAATAAACCTTCTTCATTTAAGTAAAGTAAAACTTTATTATTTGGTATTTGAGTAAGCTTGCCACCATAAATAGTAAGATATCTTTTTACTGTATATTCAGGGAAGTATTTATTTAAGTATAGATACTCAATATCATCATAATCTTCAATTTCTTTTAATCCAGCATTTATCGTTTCAAGTTTTTTTCCTTCAATCAAGTAAACAATTTTATTTATATCATCTCGAACAATAACATCTGGTATTAGTAGGTTATGATTATCATTTCCACAATGTTTAGGAAGAGCGATGAGTTTATGATTATCTGTAATAAAATATCCTCGTTCACAACCAGCGTGATTTTGATATACTTCCTCGAAACCGATTTTTTCTGTTATGACATGGAACAAAATAGAAGCCAATTTTTCAGATTTAGTTTCGTAATGCCAATAAGAATTTGGAAATTCGTAGTGTTCAGGCATTGTAATTCCTTCCATTGAGATGTTTAGAAGGTTACATATAGACAAAAATTTGTTTTTGCTATTATTCCTAATAGTTATAGGATTTATGTGATGGTCTACAATTTGGATTTCTTGTTTCCAACCAAGTGTTCTTAGTGTATATGAAATATAAGACAATGCTCCGATGTTTGGATCGTGAGATATTTTACCTATATTTTGAGGTTTATCTAATCGCCCAGAAATAGTGATTTTATTTTCTGTTTTGGTGATTATAATCGGAGTATTTCCAGCCGGTGGACGTCTCATAGAGTTTTTAAATGTAATTAAATCATCTAAATTCGTGAATGGATGAAACCATTTGTCTACAGGTTTTCCTACAATTTTTACGCCATTAGTTAATAACATATTAGTTCCTAAAATACTTGTATCACTTGGCTTTTTATCTGCTCGTAACTCTAATTCATCGTTATATAACATATACAGGGGAACATCGTAAAAAGGTTTAATATAAATGAATTTAGAACATCTTTGATAAACTCCAGTATTCCTTGATTCATCATCACTTGTTTTAGTTTCTTCGACCGCAAATATTAAATTGTTTTCATTTCCTTCAATGGGTTCATTTTCTTGTACGAAAAAAAGGAAATCTAAGAAACTAGAACCACCACTCACTGTTTTTACATAAATATTTCTAATCTGGTCAACATCAATTCCAGTTATGGTATATGTAAATGTGAATTTATTATTTTCGATTATAGGCATTATTACAGCATTATTAAAAGAGTAGTTGTAGCCGAAATCGGTTTTGTAAATTTCGAGAATTTGCTTAATTGTTGATAGTTTGGGCTTTTCTTCAGTTAATAGCCATATGTTATTCATAATAGTTACTCCTTGGTATATTTAATTATTTTTTTAGTGTCAAAAATCTTTAGGGGATTTTCCATCAGGTGTTTTCCATTCTAAGTTGCCACTTGAACTTCTTCCAGCTACAAATGCTGAGGCAGCAGAAGGACTGGTAAATAAAATGTCACAAGTCGTTTTTCCATTAACAATGTTGTTAGCATATTGTTCTCTTAACTTTCGAGTTGAAGGCGTTGCTGATGGCAATAGTTTTTCATTTATTTCGCTTCCTTGTAATAAGACAATTCCTTCATTTGTTAATTCGGCTTTAGCTTTATATACGCCTGTGAATATAAAAATTGGATTTTCCGAATTATCAATTTCTTTTGTTTCTTCTAAGCGAGGTATTGGATTTTTTAAGGGGACAAAAACTTTGTGACCTAATACCCCCATAATTACTTTTGCATATTCTATGAATTCCTCTAATTCACTCTCTTTTTCTTCAGTTACATTTCCAACATTAGGCTCATTGCTATTACAAACTTCATAGCGTTCAGCTGATTTAGCCATATTAGTAAACATATTTTCAAGATAACTTATTTCTGTTGGACCAAATGTGTCATTGGTAGTGGTAAAGCAAATGGCTTCATTCCAATAGTCACGATATTTTTCAGTTGTACTATTTTTATGTTCATTTAATCTTCCGAGAATTCCATCACCATTTTTTCTTATTACAGCTTGTCCAACGTAAATAGAAGGGGAGCCTTTATCATTTTCACCGATTAGCATATAAATACCGGATTGTTTCAAGTGTTTTGTAATATTTCCACCAGTCGAATAGCATTCCTTCAACAATGTTCTTGGAACTTTATATGCGACCCCTGTCCAATTTTGCATTGTACATTTAATTCGACCAGTAGGAGTTCCGTCTATTAAATAGACATTAATTGATTTACTATTCTTCATTTTTATTTACCTCATTATCATTTGTTTTGATATATTCCATAATATCACCAAAATCACAGTCTAGAACCTTGCAAATTTTACAAAGGGCATCAGTGGTGATATTTTGACATTTTGACATTTTTGCCATCGTTGATGAACTTATACCAGATAGACGAATAAGTTCTTTTTTGTTTAATCCTTTGTCTATTAATAACTTCCATAGCTTATTATAACTAACCAATTTTACTGCCTCCTTTTACTGAATGAATAGCCAAATAGTTCATTGCCGCCAGAAGAAAGACGGATGATTTCTTGCGAATCTATGATCTCTTTGGTTTTGTCTGTATAAGATGTTTCTTTATCGATTGCAATGAAAATTTGTTTCATAGAACCAAGATAAAGTTCAAATATTTTCTCAATACTTTCATTTGAAATATGTTTCAAAACAACTGAGTCATGAATTAATACAGGCAGAGAAGTAAGGGATAGTGTGGCTAAATCCATTACAATCATACCTTTATAATTAGTTCCTGTACCATCATCGTTTTCAGTAGAAAACTCATAACTTTTAGGATTCTTAATATGAAAGATGGGAGTATTTACTTCCTCACCAAAAATTACAGAATTCAATTCGTTGATTTTTGAGTTTAACTGCGATTCTAATATTAAAGCCTGAGCCATAAGTTGTGCTTCGTATTCAGCTTCCTTTTGCTTATTATCTTCTGCAAGTTTTTTTGAAAGTTCATATTTTTGATTTTCTTGAGTTAGATTTTCAATTTCTGAATTGATGGCAGAATATTGATCTAAGATGATTTTAGAAACATTTTTAACTTGAGAAATTTCTTCTAATTGTGCTTCTAAATTTTTTATTTGATCAGTTAGAAGATTTATCAAGTTATAAATTTTTTGTTGATTATCTTTAATTTGTTTTCCTACAATAGAAGTAATATCTTTATGGAACTCTTCAATTTCAGAGATTCGTGCAATATCTATATTTGGGAAAAATAAAGCTAATTCATCAAAGTCGTTTGAAATAGGAGTTTTGTTCTTTTCAAAATTTTCTTTTAGAATTTCTACTTGAGTAAATAATTTCCCTCGTTGTCTTCTAAATATCGCAAGTTCAGCTTTGATTTTACTTATCTGTTCAGCTTGAGATGAAGATAACTCTAGTAAGCCTTTTTCGCTCTTATCTGCTAGTTGTCTTTTCTCTTCTTGCAAATCTTCTATACGTTTTGTATTTTGTTTATATTTTGTAGCTGTTATTTTGGGAATATATTCGTATTTTTGTGCTTCAGTGAAAGCATCTTTTTTATTACTAGATTCTTTTGCAATTTCACTTGCTAGTTTTACTGGTCCAAATAATTCAAAAAGCTTTAAGAGTGTTTCAATTGAATCACTTTCTTTTTGGCTTTTATGGTTACGAATTGGTAGAAGTTCATCGAGGTTTTCTCTATTATAAATTCTCATATATAGGGAAATCATACCTCTAAAAGAAAGCATAGTATTGTTAGAGTAATTAATACTTAGCCACTTATTGAATTCATCGATAGACCATTTTTCATCTGTTTTTGAATAGTCAGAATTACAAAGAATGAGTATTTTAGGTTCATCTGTACTTCGGCAAAAATATTTAACTTGTCCATTAAATTCAAAAGCAAAATTTATTTCATGGTCTCCAACGTTTTGTTGTACTGGTTTTAATTTGGTTGTATAATCATCGCCACCAAAACAAAAATCGATAGCCATTAATAATGTTGATTTACCGATAGAGTTTGTACCAGTATCAGAACCGTTAACAACATTTAATCCTTTTTTGAATGTAATTTTGGGACGAATTGGTCCATTTGCTCCATTTGTTCTAAAGGCATTAGATTGTATTTCTTTCAACATAGTGCAACACCTCCTTATGCAAAGCTATTTGTCTGAGTGCAAAAAGACAGTCTAGTGCATCAATAAATTCATTTATAGACATTTGTTTCTCGACTTTTTCATAAATGCTTGTAACGGTATAATCTTTTTCTTTTAGAATGGATGCTAATTTTAAAGCTTTAGGAATTATGCTTTGTGTATAAGAAGTAACTTTATTCGGTAATCTCATCGAACACCTCACAACTTTGAACGAAAAATGATACAACAATGTGTGCTGCTGCATAATAAGTTTTAGGTAAAAGCATCTTTTTTAATATCCATTCTATAATTGACTGATAGATTTCATCTTGAGTTTTTCCTTCGTTACATAATGTTAAAAAAGTGGTATGCACTTGGCTTGCAATTAATCTGAACGAACTTTTTATCTCATCCATTTGAGATAATTTTTCTTTTATAAAAGTGTAATAGACATCATTATCATCTCTTATTGTTTTAATAAGCAAAAAATTATCGGGTTTGATTTTATTTACGAGTTTGATTGGTTTCATTCGTGAAGACGTAATTAACTCATTATCTGGACTGATAAGTCTTAAATTATTTAGAATTTCGATAATTTTATCATCAAGACTGTTATCATTTAGTGACGAAATTGAGTGGTTAAAACTTGCTTGTTTTTTGATTCTTAACAATTTATTATAAATAGTAATAGAGGGTGTGAAAACATAAGAAGCACTGCATTCATCACAAAGACAAATTTTATTGATTATATCATCAGGATTAACTGGTTTGATTTTGATAGAATCATATTGGTCTTTTTGTGCTGAATCTAAGTATTCAGGATAAATTCTCGTTACTGTATAACGATAGATTGGTTTATCCTTTGTTTTTTTAATTAGTTCAGTATTACAAAGAGGACATCTTTGATCAACTTCAGCTAGTAATTCAACATCATCTTTACCAATCTCAAAATTGTCACTTTTATTTGGGCGAGTTATAGCATAAAGAAAAACATCTGCAAGATATTTTCCCATATTTCCACTTTCAAATGTTTTATGTAAACTATTTTTCTTTCTTGCAGTTATAGAGTCGTCATTAGATATGAGTTCCTGAAGTTTAGCATAAAAATCATCTTCTAATGCTTCAGATAAATCCTCACTAATATATTGAAAACAGTTCAAACATGCTTGCTTGTAAGTGTCTTCGTTAGATGATGAGATGATTTCTTTTGGAATATTACGTTTTCTTGACCACAAAAGGCTGAGATATGAGGAGGTAAACTTATAGTGATCTTCCTTTCTCGTAATACTAGACAATGCTTCTTTTCCTAAAAATTCGGCATCGATTGGCGTTGAATAGTGATCTTGAATCAATTTCAAAAAAGTAGAATAACATAGATTGACCAATTTTTATATACCTCCTTGTAATTAGTTGTTGATATGACAAATCGAAATGGACTTATTCGTGGACTAAGGTTTCGACCGAAAGGCAAAAACGAAGATTATGCTTGGACGATAACAACAAGAGCCGGAAGTCGAGCAACTGATAACTACATCATTGAACCTATCCCGGCTGCACTTAGAGGAAGGCTAAATGAAAATGGAGAGTACGAACAAAAACTAGAAACGAGAACTGATGGTAATACAAATACACTAACAACTGTTCAAAAGGATAACGTGGTCATTATTGCAGAAGATACAAAGCGTGGTTATTCTCTCGCAAAAGTCGGTGACGGTATTTACACGAACCGAATCGCATATAAGCGTGGAGTGGTTCAAAAAGAAAAGATACCTACACTTAAAACAAGTGTTACGGATATTGCGGTTGTTGTTGAAGATCCAAAAGAACTGATATCCATAAGGCGATTAACTCCTCGTGAGTGTTTTAGACTTATGGGTTGGAAGGATGCCGACATCGATA
>CAZJHG010000065.1:0-5942 GCA_964545885.1 uncultured Muribaculaceae bacterium
CCTGAACTTCTTAAGTATTCTTATGAGAAGAAAGTATGGATATGTAGTCCGACAACTTTAATGAGCACACTTACAATAATTCAAATGATTTTAAAAAATATTGAAAGAGATAAATATGCACAAGTTATTCATATTGAATTAAATAAACTAAGTAGAGAGTTTGTTAAATATAGAGAAAGATGGGATAAGTTATCACGTAGTATTGATACAGTAACTAAAGATATTAAAGATATAAATATTACGACAGAAAAGATTACTAAAAGATTTGATTCTATTAATAGTGTTGATATTGGATTACTTGAATATAATGAAGAGAATAATGAATAATTCTCTTTTTATCTGTACCAATATAATAAGAAAATACTTAGTAATATAAGATAAATACTTAATTTATATAATTTGTTTTTCTTATAAAGATAATTTAAATAATTGATTGTTTTTATTGAGATAATTGTAGTTATAGTAATAGTTAATAGTATGTATGCAAGATATTCTTGATTAGACAGGAGATATTTTAATATTGGAATTGATTTTATTATATAAAGTGGAATTAGAGTAAGAAGAGAATACTTTAAAGAAAATGATTTATTATATTTTAATAATTTTGATATTAAGAGATTACTACATAATGGGGATATTGTTGGAATAAATGTTAGTAAGTTAGATATACCAAATATAATGGATGTTTTTAGAGTAACTATGTTTTTATTATTATTTTTATTTGTACAGAGTATTATTATGATACTTAGAATTATTAAATATATTGGGATTGTTTTGATATTAAGAGATATTTTGGGGATTAGAGTATATGTTATGGTACATAGAATTGTTGATATAAGAAAGTAATTTAAAATAATTATTTGTTTCTTATATTTTGTTTTATCTTTTGTAATTAGAGATTTTATGGGAGTAGAGATGAATTTTAATATATCTTTTTTATATGTATATATTATTGCTAAAGGTATTGATATGTATATGGAGTTGACTATTATATTATTATTGAACATTTTTGTATTAAATAAATTTTGAAAAATGTAAATATGAGTTTTATAAGAGATGGGAAGTAAGTTAGTTATACTTCCTATTATAGATATTAGTATATATTTTATTAACATTGTTTCACCTAATTAATAATATTTTAAAATTATGAAAATATTATATTATATGAAGAGAATGTTAATTAGAGTGCTAGGAATTTATTTATGTAGTATTAGTTTAAGTGTTGTAGTTATTTATTTTAATTTGATAATTTATGGGTGTAGTATTTTTTATTATTTTAAGATGTTACTTAGTACAGTGGAGTTTTATTTGTTTTTACTTGGAATTTATTTATTAAAAAAAGATAGATTTTAGTAATCTATCTTCATTGCATGTTTGACTTTTACCATTTGTTCTTTAGCTTTTTCTTTAGCTTTGTTTGTTCCTTCTTCTAAAATTTTATCAACTAGTTCAGGGTTTTCTTCGTAGTGTTTTCTTCTAGCTTTTATATCACTAAGAAATTCGTTCATTCTAGCTATTAATTCTTTTTTACAAGTTACACAACCACGTGTTCCTTTTTTACATTCTGAACATATTGTATTAATATTTTCTTCAGAGTTAATTAATTTGTGGTAGTAGTAAACCATACATACATCTGGATTAGCTGGGTCATCTTTTTTAATTTTGTTAGGGTCAGTTACGGCACCCATTATTTTTTTCTTAATTGTTTCATCATCGTCAATTAAGTAGATAGCATTGCCAAGGCTTTTACCCATTTTGTCATTGCCATCTAAACCTTTGATACGTTTATTTTCTGATAATAGTGGTTCTGGTTCAATAAGAACTTCTCCATATATATTATTAAATTTACGTACTATTTCACGGCATTGTTCGATTAGTGGGAGTTGATCTTCACCAACAGGAACTAATTCCCCATTAAATGCAGTTATATCTGCTGCTTGGGATACTGGATATCCTAAGAAGCCGTAAGTAATGCTTTCCCCATCGTTACCAAATATTTCTTTCTTTTGAGCTACTTCAGATTTTACAGTAGGATTTCTATGTAATCTAGCTACTGTTACTAAATTTGAATAAAATACAGTTAATTCAGCAATTTCTGGTACTTTAGATTGAATAAATAAATTAACTTTATTAGGATCTATACCAATAGCTAATAAATCCATTGCTATTTCTTTAACGTTTTTTCTAACCTTTTCAGGATTATTAAAATTATCAGTTAATGCTTGGACATCTGCTATTTCTAAATAAAAGTTATAGTCATCTTGAAGTTTAAGCCAATTTACTGCAGCTCCAAAATAATGACCTAAATGTAAATTACCAGTAGGTCTGAGACCGGTTAAAATTGTTTTTTTCATCAAAATCACTTCCTTCATATAGGTATTTTAACACAATATGTATAAAAAGTTAATTAGAAACCATAATAAAGTTAAAGGAGATAATAGGATGAAGAAAAAAATATTTAGTTTAATTTTAATATGTTGTACTTTATTAATTGTTACTGGTTGTGGAGAAGAAATGACTCCTACTCAAGCGGTTGATGATTACTTGCAAAGATATATAACACTTGATGATGCTATTATGGATCAACTAAATGAATATGTTAGTAAAGAAGATTTAACTGATGAACAAAAAAATATTTATAAAGAAGTATTACGTAATCAATATACTTCATTAACTTATACTATAAAGAATGAAGATATACAAGATGATGTAGCTTATGTAACTGTTAGTATTAATGTAAAAGATTTATATAAAGTACAGAAAGAGTCTTTTGCTTATTATGAAGAACACATAGAAGAATTTAATGATGAGAATGGTGTTTATGATAAGGTAAAATATTTAACATATAAATTAAATCAAATGAAGAATGCAACTGAAACAATTAACTATGAATTAAAAATTAAAGTAGTAGAAAACGATGGAGATTGGGATGTATCCCAGTTATCTAATGAAGATTTAGAAAAACTACATGGTATATATAATTATGAGGAATAATTTATATAATTATTCTTTTTATTTTGATATAATTGTTACGGGAGTGATACTATGGAATATACTTATATGGATATATTTAGAAGTTTTATGTTAAAACATAGAAAAGTAGTCATTCCTATTTTATGTATTTTTGTTATAGGTATATTATTATATGTTTTTAATGAAGGTTATTCTAGTAGATTAGCTAATGAAGAGTTTGGTGAGATACAAGGGTATTTATTAGAAATAAGAGAAAAAGATAAAAAAATATACAATAATTTAGATGTAAAAGTAATAGAAAAAACTGTTAAAGGTATAGATGTTTCGTCATGGCAAGGAGATATAGACTGGGATAAGGTTAAAGATTCTGGAATTGATTTTGTTATGATAAGATGTGGCTTTAGAAATCTTGTTAATGATGAAATACATATTGACAAGTTGTTTTATTATAATATAGGTGAAGCTAATAGAGTTGGGATACCAGTTGGGGTATATTTTTATTCGACTGCAATAAATGAAAGAGAAGTATTAGAAGAAGCAACATTTGTACTTAATTTAATTAAGGACTATGATGTTCAATATCCTGTGGCATATGATTTTGAAATGTTTAATGAAAATAGAACTGTTGGATTAAGTGATATTGTGATAAATGATAATGCTGTTAAATTTTTGGATTATATAAGTGCACATGGTTATATAGGAATGCTTTATACTAATTTATCTTCATTGAATAAACATTGGAATTTAAATAAGTTTGATGGATATAGAATATGGTATGCTCAGTATATAGATAAAGCTACTTATGAAGGAACTTATGATATGTGGCAATATGCTGATAATGGAAGAATAGATGGAATAGTAGGAAATGTTGATTTGAACGAGTCTTACTATGCTTATGAAATTGAATAATTAAAGGACTAAGAGAGTCCTTTTTTTCATAAGATTATTTAGGTGAACATGATGAAAAAATTATTTGTACTGATTATTTTACTAATACCATTTTATGTAAGAGCAATAAGTGCTAGTTCATATATTGTAATGGATATGGATAGTGGAAGAGTACTGGAAGGTAGTAACATAGAAAAGAAAAGTTTAATAGCTAGTACTACTAAAATACTTACAGCTATTACAGCAATAGAATATGGCAATTTAGATGATGTAGTAAGAGTTAATCAAGATATATTAATGGCCTATGGAAGTGGAATATATATACAAGTTGGAGAAGAACTATTATTAGATGATTTATTATATGGCTTATTACTTAGAAGTGGGAATGATGCTGCTTTAGCTATTGCTTCGCATGTGGGTGGAGATAAAGAAAATTTTGTATACTTAATGAATGAAATGGCAACTAATATTGGGATGAAAGATTCTACTTTTGTTAATCCTTCTGGTTTAGAAGAAAATAATGGTAGTGCTAATTATTCAACGGTTTATGATATGGCATTACTTACTAAATATGCAATGAAAAATGAACATTATAGGAGGATAACTAGTACAAAAGAAATAATAGTAAAATCAAGTTATAAAACATATAAATGGTACAATAAGAATAAACTTTTAAGTAGTTATTCTTATTGTACAGGTGGTAAGACTGGATATACAGAGAAAGCTAAAAGAACTCTTGTTACAACAGCTAGTAAGAATGATATGAATTTAATAGTTGTTACTTTTAATGATGGAAATGATTTTAATGACCATAGGAATTTATATGAAAAGTATTTTAATAATTATGAGAGAGTTAAGATATTAGATATGGATGATGATTATGGAGAGAATATAAAATTAAGAAATAACTTTTACATGATTAAGAAAGATGGGGATAAAGTTGATACTAAGATTGAGATGTATAGTACTTTACCAACAATTGATGGGAGTATTGTTGGTAAAGTAGAAGTAATACTTAATGGAGAAGTACTAGGTAGTAGAAATTTATATTATGAGAAACCTAGTATACAAAAAGAGAAGAGCTTTATAGATAAATTATTAGATTTCTTAAAGTTTTGGTGATTATATGATAAATAAAGTTTGGTTTATTTTAGTTGGTATAGGTCTTATATATTCTTTTTGTACAGGTAATAATGAGATGGGAGATGTTATACTTAATTCTTCTTATGATACTTGGGAGATGTTAATGTCTATAGGTCCTTTAGTAGTATTATGGTCTGGTATTATGAATATAGCAAGTGATAGCGGTTTATTAAGTAAATTTAGTAAAATACTTAGTCCTCTATTAAAGAAGTTAATGCCTAGTATTAAGGGAGATAAAGCTTTAGAATATGTTTCTTCTAATATAGCGGCTAATATGTTAGGATTGGGTAGTGTTGCTACTCCAGCTGGTTTAAAAGCTATGAAAGAAATGAATAAAGAAAATGAAAATCCTGGGATAGCGAGTGATGCTATGATAACTTTTTTAGTATTAAATACTAGTGGAGTTACTATTATACCGATGAGTGTTATTGCACTTAGGATGGGCTATGGAAGTATTAGTCCTACTAGGATAATATTACCTAGTTTAATAGCTACATCTATTAGTACGATATGTGGTTTAACATTAGATTATATTATTAGGAGGAGAAATGCTAAATAATTATATTATTCCTATTGTGGTAATAGTTATAATTGTATATGGATATGTTAAGAAAGGTGACATATATGATAGTTTTGTTACTGGAGCATTAGATGGTATAAAAATAGTAGTGGAAATAATACCTGTTATGTTAGCTATGATATTTGCTGTTAATATATTTGTAGGTAGTGGATTTTTAAATACTATAGGAGGTAAGTTTAAAGATATTGTACCAATGATGGTATTAAGACCAATTAGTGGAAATGCTTCTTTAGCAATGTTATCAACAATATATAGAAATTATGGTGTAGATAGTTATATGTCTTTTTTAGCTAGTGTGATACAGGGAGCCACTGATACAACTATATATGTGTTAGCTTTATATTTTGGTAGTGTAAAG
>CAZJHG010000066.1:0-5597 GCA_964545885.1 uncultured Muribaculaceae bacterium
GGTAGTTGGTAAGTGTAAAGAAGTTAAAGGAATGGAAAATGTTGATAAGGTAGTTCATATTACACAAGATCCAATTGGTAGAACTCCAAGAAGTAATCCAGCTACTTATGTAGGAGTGTTTGATAATATAAGAGATGTTTTTGCTGAAATGAAAGAGTCTAAAATGCGTGGTTATGGTAAGAACAGATTTTCTTTTAATGTCAAAGGTGGACGTTGTGAAGCTTGCTGGGGTGATGGAGTTAAAAGAATAGAAATGAACTTCTTACCTGATGTTTATGTACCTTGTGAAGTGTGTAAAGGAACAAGATATAATAGAGAAACTTTGGATGTTAAATTTAAAGATAAGAATATTTCTGAAGTACTTCATATGAGAGTTTCTGAAGCTTTAGAATTCTTTGACAATATACCTAAAGTAAAGAATAAGATACAAGTAATGCAAGATGTTGGTTTATCTTATATTGAATTGGGGCAACCAGCACCAACGTTATCTGGTGGAGAAGCAGGGCGTGTTAAGTTGGCTAAAGAATTACAAAAGAAAGCTACAGGTAAAAGTGTATTCATTTTAGATGAACCTACTACTGGATTGCATTCTGATGATATAAAGAAATTATTAGTTATTTTACAAAGAATTGTAGATAATGGAGATACTGTTATAGTAATTGAACATAATTTAGATGTAATTAAGGTAGCTGATTATGTAATTGATTTAGGACCAGAAGGTGGAGATGAGGGTGGAACAATAGTTGCTACTGGTACTCCAGAACAAGTTGCTAAAGTAAAAGAAAGTTATACTGGTCAATGGTTAAAAAAATATTTGTAGGTGATAAAATGGCGGAATTAGATGTAAAGAAGATGGTTAGGAATAAACCGGATGTTAAAAGATTAGAACTTGAATATAAGGGAGAAAATTATATTATAATTAATTTTGAAGCTAAGGTAATAGATGTTAATGGTAAGTTATGGGAATATTCAATAGATGTTGATAAATCTAAAGTTATTCACAATTTAATTTGGGATTTTGAAGAATTGGATGAATTTGATTATTGGCCAGATAAATCTAAAGACCATGTTCCAATGTCACCAATGTGGAGAATTTCTTGGTATGATGAGTTTGATACTTATTATCATAAGAGTGGTGCTTTAAGATATCCTGATATGTTTATGACTTTAGTTAATGAATTAAAAAGTTTAAAGTAATATTTTATAATATCCAATTATATGATATTTGAAAGGTAGTAGAAATACTACTTTTTGTTTGTGTATGTTATTTTTATAATGTGGTATAATACGAGTACTTAGGAGGAATGTTATGAATCCAGAAATATTTAATATAGGTGGTTTTAGTATAAGATGGTATTCTGTACTTATTTTAACTGGTATAATAGTTGCATTTTTTTTAGCTGATAGAGAAAGTAGAAAATTTGATTTACCTAAGGATTTTATATTTGATTTGGGTTTTTGGGTAGTTATATTTGGAATTTTAGGTGCTAGATTATATTATGTGATTTTTAATTTTTCTTTTTATAAAGATGATTTGCTTGATATATTTAAAGTATGGAATGGAGGATTAGCTATTCATGGTGGAATAATAGCTGGTTTTATTACATTAGTTATTTATTGTAAAGTTAGAAAAATAAATCCTTTTAGAATGACGGATATTGTTGTTCCATCTTTAATAATTGCTCAAGCTATTGGACGATGGGGAAATTTTTTTAATAGTGAAGCACATGGTCCTGTTACTACATTGTCTAATTTACAAGGCTTACATATTCCACAGTTCATTATTAATGGAATGAATATTAATGGTGTTTATTATCATCCAACTTTTTTATATGAATCTTTGTGGTGCATATTAGGCTTTGTTGTTTTATTGTTAGTTAGAAAGTTTTATAAAAATCTAAAAACTGGTCAGTTAACCTGTATATATTTGATGTGGTATGGAGTAGGAAGGTTTATGATTGAATCTTTAAGGACTGATTCTTTAATGTTGGGTAGTTTTAAAGTTGCTCAGTTGGTATCTATAGGAATGGTAGCTATTGGTTTGGTGATGTTTGTTTATTTATGTTTTAATAAATTATCTAAAGGTAGGTATTATGATAAGAAATTTATGAAGAAGGTGTAAGCTTGATATATGATTTGATTATTGTAGGTATGGGTCCAGCTGGAGTTAGTTCAGCAATATATGCTAAAAGAGCGGGGCTTAATGTTTTGTGTTTAGATAAAGCTATGATAGGTGGTAATTTAAATTATATAGATAGAATTGATAATTATCCTGGATTATATGGTGTTAGTGGACTTGATTTTGCTTTTAAGTTATATGAACATATTAAAGAGTTAGATATTGAGTTTAAAAATGAAGATGTTGTTGTTATTGTAGATGGAGAAATTAAAGATGTTGTTACTAATGTTTCTAAATATTTTTGTAAAAATGTGATTATTGCTACTGGAAGAACATCTCGTAAATTAGGACTTGATGGTGAAGAGGAATTAATAGGTAAAGGGATAAGCCATTGTGCATTGTGTGATGGCGCCTTTTATAAAAATAAAAGAGTTGCTGTTGTTGGTGGTGGAGATAGTGCTTTACAGGAAGCAATGCATTTGTCTAATATAGCTGAAGAGGTTTATTTAATTCATAGAAAAGATAAATTTAGAGCTTTTTCTGAACTTGTTGATAGAGTTAATAAAAAGAATAATATAACTAAGCTGATGAATACTAGTGTAATAGGATTGAATGACTATGAGGGGAAACTTGTTGGAGTTGAACTTGATAACGATGAAGTGCTTGATATTGATGGCTTGTTTGTTTATGTAGGGTTTGTTCCAGCAACAGAGTTTGCTAAGAAACTAGATATAACTAATGAAGATGGTTATATCATTGTTAATGACAAATATGAAACTAAACTTAAAGGTATATATGCTGTTGGTGATATTATTTTGAAAGATGTATATCAAATAAGCACAGCTGTTGCAGAAGGTGTATATGCTTCTATAAATGTTATAGAGAATTGTAAATAAAATTTGCATTTCTTTTTTTTTGTGATATATTTTTGGTGGTGAGACAGAATATGATAGATAATCCTTTGGTAATGGCTTATATGGGTGATACAATTTATGAACAACATATTAGAGAACATTTGATAAAAAATGGTATTTGTAAAATTGGTGAATTGCAACAAAAGAGTTTAGATTATGTTAGTGCTAAGAGTCAAAGAAAACATTTGGAAAGATTGGAAAATGCTAATTTCTTGACAGAGGAAGAGCTTGATATTGTTAAGTGGGGGAGAAATGCTAAAGGAGCAAGGACTAAGAATGCTGATATAGTAACTTATAGATTAGCTACTGGTTTAGAAGCTCTTATTGGTAAATTGTATTTTTCTGGTAAATTAGAACGTATTAAGGAAATAATGAATTTTATAGTAGGTGATGAATAATGAAGGTATTTGGTAAAAATGTATTTAATGAATTAAGAGAGAATGTAAAAAGTATTAAGAAGGTTTATATAGCTAAGAATTTTAGTGATAAAGAGATAATTAAATTTATTCAAGATAATAAGATAAGTTATTCTGTAACTGATGCAAAAAACATGGATGGTATGGTAGAAGGTAGACATCAGGGGATTATTGCAGTAATTGATGATTATGAGTATGTTGATTATAAAAGTATGATTGGTGATAATGTAGTAGTTATGTTGGATCATTTGGAAGATCCACATAATTTTGGAGCTATTATTAGAACATGTGAAGCTGCTGGTATTAAGTCAATTATTATTCCTAAAGATAGAAGTGTAAGTGTTACTTCAACTGTTATGAAAACTTCTGCTGGAGCTTTAGAACATGTTAATGTTGCTATGGTAAATAATTTGGTTAATGTAATTGATGATTTTAAAGATAATGGATATTTTGTATATGCAGCTGATATGGATGGTCAAAATTATAAAGATGTAGATTATGCTAATAAGGTATTGCTTGTTATTGGTAGTGAGGGTAACGGAGTAGGAAGATTAGTTAAGAAGAATTGTGATCAAATACTTGCAATCCCTATGTCTGGTCATGTTAATAGTTTAAATGCTTCTGTTGCGGCTGCTATATTAATTTATGGAATTGTTAATAAGTAGAGGTATTGATGAAGTATAGTGATATTGGTGATAGTCAGTTGATATATATGCTTAATGAATCATCAGAAGAAGCTAAAGATATATTATTTCAAAAGTATAAGTATATTATTGACATCGAAGTAAAAAAGTATACTAGGATGGCCAAAATACTTGGATATGATTTAAATGAATTGTATCAAGATGCTTTATTGGGATTTTCTGATGCGTTAAATAGTTACCGTGATGATAAAGATACTGCATTATCTAGTTTTTTGACTTTATGTGTAGATAGAAGACTTCAGGTTTCTATAAAAAAGGCTGGTAGGTTAAAAAATAAAATATTGAATGAGTCTTTAAGTTTAGAACACGTTTATGAAAGTTATGCTTCACCTTTGATGGATTTGTTAAGTGATAATAATGAAAATGATCCGTTAGAAAATATTTTGAAAGAGGAGAAACTTCAAGAATTGATGAAATCTATTAAGGGTACTTTATCTGATAGTGAGTATGAAGTTTATTCACTTATGATAAATGGTTTAAAGTATGATGAAATAGCTACTTTACTTAATAAAAGCCTTAAACAAGTCGACAATACTATACAGAGAGTTAAAGGAAAAATAAAAAAAATATTGGAGAATAGATAAAAGTTCGCTTATGGCGGACTTTTTGATACTAATTTTTATGTTTTTTCTTGTTTTTGCTAGAACTTTATGATATATTCTACTTGAGACACATTGAAGTGCTCTTTTTAAATACAAAAAATTAAGAGGTGGGCTTATGGCAAAGAAAAAGACTGTTAAAGATGTTGAAGCTGAAGAAAAGGTAAAGAAGACTAAAAAAATTGAAGAAGTCGAAGAAACTGAAGAAGTTGAAGAAATTGATGAAATCGAGGAAGTTGAAGAAACTGAAGAAATTGATGAAGTCAAAGATGACGAAGTTGATGATGACGAAGATATCGAAGATGACGATTTAGAAAACGATGATGAAGATTCAAAAGATAGTAAGGAAACTAAAAAAGAAAGTAAAAACAAGAAAAAAAGCAAGAAAGAAGGATTTTTTGCTAAGGTTGGTAGAGAACTAAAGAAGGTAGTTTGGCCAAGTATGGGAGATGTTTTTAAATATTCTTTTGCAGTAATCGTATTCTGTGTTATGTTTTGTTTATTTTTTCTAGGTGTTGATGTTTTAGCATCATTTATAAAGGAGATGTTTTCATAATGGAAAAGCAATGGTATGTGGTAAATACTTATAGTGGTCATGAAGCTAAGGTAAAAGAAAAATTAGAGCAAAGAGCTGTATCAATGGGAATGACTGATAATATTTTTCGTGTTATTATTCCTGAAACAACTGAAGTAGAAGTTAAAGATGGAGTAAAAAAAGAAAAAGTTAAAAAGATGTTTCCTGGTTATGTACTTGTAGAAATGATAATGTCTGATGAGGCTTGGTATATTGTTCGTAATACTCCAGGGGTTACTGGTTTTATAGGCTCTTCAGGACATAAAGCAAA
>CAZJHG010000067.1:0-5567 GCA_964545885.1 uncultured Muribaculaceae bacterium
TCCACAATGTCTTAAATACTGCATCTTGCATAGGTGATATGAATATTTTACTTTTTCTCATATGTAAATTTACTCCTTTCACCCTATATTTACTAGGTAGATATATTGATTTCCTTTTAAATATTAAAAAAACTTAAAAAAAAAGAACTAAGCATTATCTTTTACTTAATTCTTCTGTAATAATTTCTTTAGTCATAACAGGATTAGCTTTACCACGAGTATTCTTCATTACTTGACCAACAAAATAATCAAAAAGATTAGTCTTACCTGCTTTATATTGTTCTATTTGAACAGCACTATTATCCATAATTTCACAAACTATACGAGAAAGTTCATCTTTATCACTAATTTGAGCATTTTCTTTACTAATGAAGTTCTTAGGTTCTTTTTTCTCTTCTAAAGCTTTAAAGAACACTTCCTTAGCTTGTTTACTAGATAAAGTACCATCATTAACTCCATCAAGTATTTGTTTTAACATACTAGGTGTAATATAAAATTCAGTAATAGGAGTATCTTCTTTAT
Organism: uncultured Muribaculaceae bacterium; assembly: GCA_964545885.1. Classification (GTDB taxonomy): domain Bacteria; phylum Bacillota_I; class Bacilli_A; order RF39; family UBA660; genus Coprovivens. The sequence goes on from CAZJHG010000067.1 coordinate 523, forward strand.
TTAATTCTCCTACTATATTAACAGTAACCCAATTAGCTGCTTGTTTAGCATCTATTCCTAATCTAACACATTCTTCATAATAATCAGAAATAGCTTTTTCTTTAACTAAAACACCAGCATCATATGAAGATAATCCATATTCACTAATATATTTATTTTTTCTATCCATAGCTAGTTCAGGTATAGAAGCTCTAATCTCTTCTAACCATTCTTTACTAATTTTAAATTTAGGAATATTAGGTTCTACAAAATATTTATAATCAATAGCATCTGCTTTACTTCTCATAAATATTGTAGATTGACTTTCTTCATCCCATCTTCTAGTTTCTTGTTCAATAACTCCACCAGATTCTAATACTTCAGTTTGTCTTTCAATTTCATAATTAATAGCATCTCTAACTCCACCAAAAGAGTTTACATTCTTAATTTCAACTTTAGTTCCCCAGTTATCAGGATTTTCTTCATCTAAAGATGCATCCATTAATGAAACGTTAACATCACATCTAATTTGGCCTTTTTTAGTATCAGCTTCTGAAACGCCCGCATATTGATAAACACTTCTCATATGTTCTAAGAATGCAACGGCTTCACTTGCATTATGAATATCTGGTTCAGTAACTAATTCCATTAATGGAACACCAGCTCTATTGTAGTCCAAATTACTTGTTGAATAAAAGTGATCTAAAGATGCAGTATCTTCTTCTAAATGGAAGTTATTTACTCTAACAGCCTTTACTTCATCACCACATTCAAATTCAACTTTACCATAAATACCAGCAGGTATTGGTTTAGTTTCTTGAGTAATTTGATATCCCTTAGGTAAATCTGGATAATAATAATTCTTTCTTTCAAAATAGAAATACTCTGGTTGACTACAATTTAATATCATACTAACCATTAAAGCCTTTTTAACAGCTTCTTTATTAACTACTGGTAAAATACCAGGAAATGCCATATCTACAGCGCTTATATTTGCATTAGGAGTAGTTTCATAACTATTTCTAGCACTACTAAATACTTTAGAATTAGTTTCACTCATTTCGCAGTGCATTTCTAAACCTATTTTAGCTAAATACTTAGTCATTATTTAACCTCCTTAACAACTTGACCTTTATAGTCCATTGCACTTTCAAGTGCATAAGCAATATTTAATACTTTCTCATCTTCATAACAATTGCCTGTAATATTAACTCCTACTGGTAAATTAGAAACGAATCCATTAGGAATAGTTATTGATGGGAAACCACCAAAATTGCCAACTTGTAAATGTTCATTTAAAGCAAGTGTATTTAAATCCATTTCTTTATCAAGTTCATCTAACTTAGTAGCTGGACCAACTCCTACAGGACATAATACTGCATCATATTTTTTATATAAATCTTTCCAGGTATCAACAATCATTCTTCTAGCTCTTTGAGCATTCTTAAAATATCTTTCTTGATTTTCTTTTTGTAATACATAAGAACCAATTATAAATCTTCTCTTAATTAATGGAGAGAATCCCTTAGTTCTATGATCTTTAATCATATCGATGTAGTTATCACCCTCACCTCTAGGTCCAAAAATAATACCGGTTAAATTACTCATATTACTAGTAGCTTCTGCACTATGAATAACTCTATATACACTAAATACTGCATTAAGTAGTTTTCTATCTACCGATACTTCATCAATTTCCATACCAAGACTTCTAGCTACTTCAATAGTCTTTTTAAAGTTTTCTAAATGTAATTTTAATTCTTCATTGGCATTAGGATAATTATCTATATCACAAATTTCTTTTACATAGCATAACTTCATGCCTTTAACTTCTCCAGTACATGCTCCAAGTAAATCCATCTTACTTGAATCCCAAGAAGTCATGTCATTAGAGTCTAACCCTTTCATATTATCAACTACTATAGCAGCATCTCTAACACTACGAGTTAAAACTCCACAATGATCTAAACTAGATGCAAAAGGAAACAACCCATATCTAGATATCATTCCATAAGTTGGTTTATATCCAACTATACCACAAAATGCAGCTGGCTTACGTATAGAGTCTCCAGTATCACTTCCTAATGCATAAGGGTAAACTCCTGCAGCAACAGCAACCGCTGAACCAGATGAAGACCCAGCACAAATACGTGTTCTATCCCAAGGATTTAACTGAGTACCAGTATGTCCAGTTGTTCCAGTACCACCCATACCAAATTCATCTAAAGCAGTTTTATTTACTTTAACAGCACCTGCCTTATTTAAATTAGATATTGCTGTAGCATCAAAGAAAGGTACATAGTCTTTCAAAGTATTAGAACTTCCAGTAGAAAGAATACCTTTAGTAGAATAGTTATCTTTAACTCCATAAGGAATACCAGATAATAAATTATCAGTTACTTCACAACCTTTAACATCATCTAAAATAGTAACAAAAGCATTACATTTATCTTGAATTTCATGACTACGACTTAAAGATTCTTTAACTAATTCATCACTTGTTACTTCTCCTTTAATAAGCATTTCATGTAATTCTTCAATTGACTTATCCATATATTTCATTTTTTCACCTCTATCCTACTACCTTAGGTACTACTATTTCCCTATCTTCAACATCATCACTATTAGCAAGTATATCTTCAATTGGAACGCTTTCTGTTGCCACATCTTCTCTTAATTCATAAACAAAATCATCTAAGCAATGTGTCATTGGTTCAACATCTTTTATACCATCTATTTCATTAATCAAAGCAATATTAGCATCTATAGCTTCAAATTCATCTAGTACCATTGCATTTTCTTCTTCACTAAGTCCAATAAGAAGTTTATCTGCAAGAGTATCAACTAATTCTTTTGTAAAAACCTTACTCATCTTTTTTCACCTCTATTTTAATTCCTAATTCTCTAAGTTGTTCTCTAGTTAATTCACTAGGACTTCCCATCATTTGATCTGCACCAGAAGCATTTGGAGGGAAAGCTTGAACTTCTCTTAAGTTAGGTTCATCTTTAATTAACATTAAGATTCTATCAATACCAGGAGCCATTCCACCATGTGGAGGACATCCATACTTAAACGCTGTAAATATCGATTTAAATCTTTCTTCTATTTCATCTCTAGTATAACCAACTACCGAAAATCCTTTTGCAAGACTTTCTAAATCATGGTTTCTAATAGCTCCAGAAGCCATTTCATTACCATTACATACAAAGTCATACTGATAAGCTAAAATATCTCCTACATCCTCATATTTATCATAATCAGATATTCCACCATGAGGCAAACTAAATGGGTTATGACAGAATTCATACTTGCGTTTCTCTTCATCCCATTCAAACATTGGAAAATCATTAATAATACATAATTCTAACTTGTCTTTATCAATTAAATCCAACTTTCTACCTAATTCATCTCTAATTTGACCAGCAAATCTTTGCGCACGTTTCAAACTCTTATTAGCGATAAAGAACATAACTGAGTTAGTTTTCATACCAAATTCTTTAATTAAACTATCTCTTTCTTCATCAGTTAAGAACTTATCAATCGGTCCTTTAAAAGTCCCATCTTCCATTAAAGTAAGATATCCAATACCAGGCATTCCAATTGAACTAGCATAATCAACTACTTCATTAAACCAACTATTAGATTTATCCCCAATATCATCAACCACTATAACTTTAATTATACTTTTCTTAAAAGGTCCAAAAGTAGTATCAGCAAGTATTTTACTTGCATCTTTAATAATAAATGGATTTCTTAAATCTGGTTTATCTGTTCCATACATTTCCATTGCATCCTTGTAAGCAATTCTTCTAAATGGTTTAGGAGACACTTTCTTATCTGTAAACTTAGTAAATACATCATAGAAAATATCTTCTCCTATTTCTAATACTTCCTCTTCAGTAGCAAAAGCCATTTCTAAATCTAACTGATAAAATTCTAATGTCCTATCTGCTCTAGCATCTTCATCTCTAAAACAAGGAGCAATTTGAAAATATTTTTCAATTCCACCTACCATTAATAACTCTTTATATATTTGTGGAGCTTGTGGTAACGCATAAAATTTCCCTTTAAAGTTTCTTGAAGGAACTACAAAGTCTCTAGCTCCTTCAGGACTTGATGCTGTAAGTATTGGAGTTTGTACTTCCATAAATCCTTGATCGTACATCTTGTTTCTTAAAAAATGTAAAACATCACTTCTTAGTTTAAAGTTTTCTTTTACTTTACTATTTCTCATATCTAAGTATCTATATTTTAATCTTACTTCTTCAGAAGCTTCTTTACTAGAGATTATTTGGAAAGGAAGTTCATGTAATGAAGCTCCTAGTACTTCCAAGTGATCTACTAACAACTCAACTTGACCAGTTTTTAGATTATTATTAACTGTGTCCTCACTTCTTTTTCTAATAGTACCAGTTAATTTAACAACTGATTCTTTAGCAAGTCCCACAAATAATGAGTCATCATTTGATACTGCTTGCAACTTATCTGTATTATCTCTTAAATCTAGGAATAATACTCCGCCGTGGTCTCTGATATTTTCAACCCACCCGCTTACTATAATGGTTTGACCTACGAAAGTAGCATCTATATCTGAACAATGATGTGTTCTAAAAATGTTTTGCTTCATATCATATCATCTTCCTTTCTTTTCTATATTTTTTCTTTTTTAACTTTTATAATATTAATATTCGCAATTACCTGGAGTTCTTGGATAAGGAATAACATCTCTTATATTTTCAACCCCAGTTAAATAAATAAGTAATCTTTCAAATCCCATTCCGAATCCTGAATGGACGCATCCGCCATATCTTCTTAGATTTAGGTACCAATCCATACCTTCTTTTTCCATGCCAAGTTCATCCATTCTCGCAATTAGTTTTTCATAATTTTCTTCTCTTTGTGAGCCACCCATTAATTCACCAGCACCTGGTACTTCTAAATCAACAGCAGCAACAGTTTTACCATCATCATTTTGTTTCATATAGAATGCTTTAATATCTTTTGGCCAATTTTTAATAAATACTGGTCCATTAAAGTATTCAGTAATATATTTTTCATGTTCCTT
>CAZJHG010000068.1:0-5554 GCA_964545885.1 uncultured Muribaculaceae bacterium
ACAAACACTTAACCAATTACTAACAGAAATGGATGGTTTTGGAGCTAATGAAGGAATTATCATTATTGCTGCAACAAATAGACCAGACGTATTAGACCCAGCATTATTAAGACCAGGAAGATTTGATAGACAAGTAACAGTAAGTTTACCAGATTCTAAAGAAAGAGAAGAAATTCTTGGTGTACATGCTAAGAATAAAGTATTTGCTCCAGAAGTAAATTTAACAAACGTTAGTCAAAGAACTCCAGGATTTAGTGGAGCTGACTTAGAAAACTTACTTAACGAAGCTGCATTGCTAGCTGTAAGAAGAGAAAAAGAAGCAATAACTATGGATGAAATTGATGAAGCAACTGATAGAGTTCTATTAGGCCCAGCAAAAACATCTCGTAGAATTACTGAAAAAGAAAAACGTTTAGTTGCTATTCACGAAGCCGGACATGCTGTTATTGGCTTAAAACTACAAGATGCTCAAGAAGTTCATAAAATCACAATTATACCTCGTGGTGTAGCAGGTGGTTATACAATGATGCTTCCTAAAGAAGAAAAAATGGCAATCATGACAAAAGAAGAACTAATTTCCCAAATTACTGGGTTGCTTGGTGGTCGTGCTAGTGAAGAAAATTTCATTGGCGAAATAACTACTGGTGCATCTGACGACTTGAAAAAAGCTACTAAAATAGCTAGATCAATGGTTACAAAATACGGAATGAGTGACTTAGGATTAGTTCAACTTGAACATGAACAAGAAGGAGTATTCTTAGGTAGAGATTATACAAAGTCAAAAGACTATTCAGACCAAGTTGCATTAGAAGTTGATAAAGAAGTAAGAAAAGTTCTTGATGAATGTTATAAAAATGCTAAAAAGATATTGGCTAAACATGAAACTCTAGTTTTATTATTAGCTGATACATTAATGGAACACGAAACATTGACAAGAGAACAAATAAAATCTTTAGTTGAAACTGGCAAATTAAACCCAGATGATGAAAAAACTGAAGAACCAAAAAAAGAAAAAAACAAAGACAAAGAATCAAAATCTGAAAAATAATCAATTAAAGGGAACAATTTAAGTTTGTTCTCTTTTAATTTTATTAAATTCAACAAAACCTATGACATTTTTATATATATATGTTAAAATTATTTAGAGAAATAATACATGAAAAGGTGGTACATATATGGCAAAAGTTATTTCACTTGTTAATCAAAAGGGTGGAGTTGGTAAAACTACAACTAGTATAAATTTAGCTGCCGCATTAGGTAAAGAAGGTAAAAAAACACTATTAATAGATTTGGATCCACAAGGTAATGCCTCAACAGGATTAGGATTTAGTAATGGAGATTTTAAATGTGATATATACGATATAATGACTGGAAATTGTACAATTTCAGAAGGCATAATAAAAACAAAATTTAAAAATCTATCATTAATTCCTTCGACAATCAATTTAGCTGGTGTAGACGTTGAATTTGTTAAACAAATGTTAGAAAATGCAGAATTTAGGCAAAATGAACAACTTAAAAATGCAATCTCAGAAATTCAAGATAAATACGATTATATAATAATTGATTGCCAACCTTCATTAGGAATCACAACAATGAACGCTTTAGTAGCAAGTAATTCGATAATAATACCTGTTCAATGTGAATTTTTTGCATTAGAAGGAATTACCCAATTATTAAATTCAATAATAATGGTTCAATCTAATATGAATCCAGAACTAAGAATTGAAGGAGTCTTATTAACTATGTTAGACGGAAGAACTAATATAGGGTTAGACGTAATAGAAGAAGTAAGAAAGTATTTTAAAAATAAAGTTTTTAACACAATAATTCCAAGACTTGTAAGATTGGTAGAAGCTCCAAGTCACGGAAAACCAATTAGTGATTATGACCCAACTAGTCGTGCGACATTAGCTTATCAAAATTTAGCAAAGGAAGTGATTAGTAGAAATGGAGACTAAAAGAAAAGCACTAGGTAAAGGACTAGAACAATTATTTTCAAACGAGGTAATAGATTTTGATAATTTTGAAAAGAAAATTGTTAACGAAACGAAAGATAGTGATATAGTTGAAATTCCTTTAACAGAAATTCGTAGTAATCCATATCAACCTCGTAAGGAATTTGATGAAAAATCACTAAGTGAATTCGCAGAAAGCATTAAAGAACATGGTGTTATCCAACCAATTATAGTTAAGAAGAGTATCAAAGGGTACGAGATAATTGCTGGTGAGCGTCGTACTAGAGCTTCAAAAATGGCTGGTAAGACAACAATTCCAGCTATAATAAGAGATTTCTCTGACCAAGAAATGATGGAAATTGCACTTATTGAAAACATTCAAAGAGAAGACTTAAATCCAATAGAAGAGGCTGAAGCATTAGCTAAAATAATCGAATCCAGCAAAATGACTCAAGAAGAAGCAGCCAAAAAATTCGGCAAGAGTAGAAGTTATATTACTAATATCTTAGGTCTATTAGGATTGCCAGAACAAACAAAGCAATATGTACGTGAAGGAAAAATATCAATGGGACATGCCAGAGTATTAAGTAAACTTTCAAACGATGATCAAATAAACAGTTTAGCAGTAGAAATAATTGAAGAAGGCCTAAGTGTACGTGATATCGAAAAATTAACAAGTAATGCAGATATACCTAAAAAGAATAAAACAAAAAGGGAACCAGTATATAACGCAAGACATACTATTTATGAAACAATAATGCGTGAAAGAATTGGTACAAAAGTAAAAATAGGTACAAAGAAAATTGAAATTCCATACGACTCAGATAATGATCTAGATAGAATTCTTGATATATTAGGCATTAGTATGGATGGTGAATAATGATAGAGTTTTTAAAAATTTTTCTAAATATTATTACTAGAAAAGAAGTATATGGGGTAGTTGTTACATTTGCTGTAGCATATTTTATCTATAGAACAGCAACGATTCTTTTGGATGAACTGATAAACTACGGAAAAAATCATTATGAAAGAAAAAAACGTCGAACAGTAACAAATCTATTCCAAAATGTTATTAAATACTTTATACTAATAGTTGCTATTTTGGTAATTCTTAGCATTTATGGCATCAATGTCGGCGCTATGGTTGCTAGTTTAGGAATAGCAGCTACTATAATAGGTTTAGCTTTACAAGACACATTTAAAGATATCATCAACGGAATCAGTATAATAACCGAAAATTATTTTATAGTTGGTGATATAGTTAAATATGGAACATTTACTGGTGAAGTAGTTGAGTTTGGTATAAAAAGTACAAAATTAAAAAATGCTCAAGGCGAAGTGCTTATTGTTGCCAATAGAAATATATTAGAAATTACTAATTTATCCCAAAAAGAGCAAACTGTCCAAATTAATATTCCAGCACCATACGAGGTAACTGTTGAACAAATGGAAAAAATAATTAAGAACGACATTTTAACCGAATTCAAGAAAATAGAAAATGTAAATGATAACTCAGTCCAGTATTTAGGAGTAAATGAATTAGCAGACTCATGCATAAAATATTTAGTTCAATTCAAGTGTAAAAGAGAAACACACTGGCAGGCAAAGAGAGATGCTAACAAAATTATTCTTAATACTTTAGCTAAACACAAGGTAAGCATTCCATATCCACAATTGGAGGTGCATTATGAAAAATAATTACAAATTAAATGACATAGTGGAAATGAAAAAGCCCCATGCTTGTCAAACTAATAAATGGCAAATAACAAGAATGGGTGTTGATATTAAAATCAAATGCATAAACTGTAATCGTGAAATAATGATGGACAGACTTGAATTTGAAAAAAAACTAAAGAAAATACTTGGAGGGAATAATGAATAAGTTTAAAGAAAAAATGACTTTAAACCCAGTTATGACCCTTTTAATATTAATACTAGTTGCAATATTATTAAGTGGTTTTTTAAACTTAATAGGGTTTGAAGCAACCTATAACAAAATAGATTTGGAAACAGGAGAGTATATAGCAACTTCAGAAAGCGTAGAATCTCTAGTGAATTTAAGTGGAATAAAGTATATCTTTACTTCAACTGTATCAAATTTCTCATCATTCACGCCATTAAGTATGCTAATAATTATCTTAATTGGAATAGGTATAATGGAGAAAAGTGGCTTTATTAAAACCACCTTTACAATATTAACTAAATATTGTAAGAAATACACAATAACATTCTGGTTAATATTCTTAAGTATAATAATGAGTATAACAGGTGATCTTGGATATGTAATAATGATTCCTTTGGCCGCCTTGATGTTTAGTTACGGAAGAAGAAACCCACTACTTGGAGTTGTATCTACATATGCAGCTCTAACATGTGGTAGTGCACTAAACTTTTTTCTTACATCGATAGATAGTGAAATGCTAAATTATACAATTGTTAATGCTAACAATATAGATTTAAACTATGCATTAGGTACAACTACATTTATATTTATAATGGCTGTTGCAGTTGTTTTAATATCTATTGCACTAACACTAATAACAGAAAAAATTAGTACTAAAAATGTTGAAAAATATGAATTTAAAGAAGAAAAAAAAGAATTAAGACTAGGCAAAAGAGAGTACAGAGGATTAATCTTCTCCATCTCAGCCGGAGCATTATACTTATTAATATTTATATATAATATAATCCCAGGACTACCTTTTTCAGGAAATTTCCTTGATTATAGCCAAAACTTTTACATAGACAAATTATTTAGTTACGATTCATTCTTTAGTAACGGTTTCGTCTTTATCGTAACAATATTCTTTGTAGTATTAGGTCTATTTTATGGTATTGGAGCAAAAACTATCAAAAATCATAATGATTTTTGTGAAGATTTAACCCATTCCTTGGATGGAACTGGTAGAACACTAATCCTAATACTGCTTGGTTCTATATTAATCAATGTATTTAAAAAAACTAATATAGGAACTGTATTTACTATTACATTAGCAAACATATTGGAATCAACATCATTAAGTGGAATACCGCTTATAATAGCATTGTTTATAATAAGTGCTTTATCAACAACACTTTTAACAAATCCAACAGCTAAATGGGCTATTATATCAACAACAGCAATACCAACATTTATGAATAATAGTTTAAGTCCAGAATTCGCTCAGTTAATAGTTAGATTTGGAGAATGTGCTACACTTGCATTAACTCCACTTCTTGCATATTTTACTATATATTTAGCTTATATAGAAAAATATAACCAAAATGATGAATCAATAAGTTTATTTAGAACATTGAAATATCAAATACCTTATAGTATAGCAACAGCAGTAATATTGATACTATTAGTAATAGGGTGGTATTTAATAGGGTTACCTCTTGGTATAAACGGAGTTATAACCACATAAAACAATTGAACATTCAATTGTTTTTTTATATAATATTAAGGAATTGAGGTGTATTAAAATGTCATTAAAAGCAGGTATAGTTGGACTACCCAATGTAGGAAAGTCAACATTATTTAATGCTATTACAAAGAAAAATATTTTAGCAGCAAATTATCCATTTGCTACAATTGAACCGAATGTTGGAGTTGT
>CAZJHG010000069.1:0-5527 GCA_964545885.1 uncultured Muribaculaceae bacterium
CTGCCTTTCTCGCCCGTTTGCTGATCTTGCCCTCCGGTACACCCAATTCCAGAAGGCGAGCCTGACCGGCGTCGTCGGGAGATACGCCCGCAGGAGCTCCCTCACCGCCAGCAGGAGAACCGCCGTCGCCGCCCTCTGCAAAGCGCTGGAGAAGATCCCAAATGTTTTTGTGCGACATACTATAGCCGCCTTTCTAAAATCTGCCACTTTCAGGGTGGCGAATCCTATGCTTCCATCCTACACCAAAGGAAAGTCCGGGCTCTAACCCTGAGCCCGGACTTTTTTCAAAAAATATTTATCTGGACATATTCCGGATAATTGGCCGCCAACCACCGTAACCCGGACACTGCCGTCAGGAATGCACCATGCACGGCCATCTTGCAGCCTTCCTTCCCGTATGCCTGGAAATACGCCGCACCATCTGCCAGTTTCGCTTGTCCATCTGCAAGCCACCCGCGCTTGTCCATTTCATCCAGGGCTACGTTCAGAGCCTCCACCAGCGTGGTCACTCCGGCGCAGATCAGGTCCTGCCCCTTTTCTGCCGCTCCCGCATGTCCGGTGACGGTCAGCTTGTTGTACTTGGTATCGTATTCCGCTGTTACCATAGCTGTGTCCTCCTTACGTGGGCTGGCTGGCTTCCGCCGCCTGCTGCCGAGCATTCTTGGTCACGTGGCTTTCCCGGGCATCTTCCCCACCACCGGTGGCATTTGTGATATCCGCCTGTGGTGCCTGTACCGGAAGCCCCAGCTGCTGGGCCTGCACAGCAAGGCCCATGCTCAGTTCCGGCGGGGCAAACTGCATGGCGATCTGGGTTGCTTGCATGGCTACCTGTAGCAGCATTCCATTCTGGCGGACCTTTTGCAGTAGCTTGTCCTTGCCGTCAAAGTCCATCATTTCCAGCATTCCCGCCGCCTGGTCGGCCATTTGGGGATTGAACACGCCCAGCTGATACAGCTGAATGGCCATCTCGTTTTGGCTCAGCTTTGTGTATGCGTTCCGCTTCTGGGGTTCTACTCGGATATCGAATACCGGGAGCCGCATCCCCAGGTCAACCCCGAAAGCCTCCCCCATGGGCTGTCCCTTGATTCCTTGGTTGGAATAGATGACATACTGCTGCATTCCTGCATCGCCCACAATGCGAAATCTCCGTGGTTGATCGTAAAACTGGCGAATCAGCTCAATAACCAAATTCACAATCCGGCTGTATGCCCGGTAGGCTCCTCGGGTTGCATCCCGGCTACCCTTGCCGCTGGCCTCCTGCAAGGCTGCAATGGCACTTGCAGCCGTCACACCGGCGCTGGTGGAACCGGCACTCGTTTCTGTATTGCCGCTGGTCTCCCGAAGCTCGTTGATAGAGGATTCCAGCACGCTGATATAGTTGCCGCTGAGGTAGTTGGTGGACATTTGCCGGATAGTCGCCTCGTCCACATTGCCCTTGACATGGACAATGGCCTTGTTCAGGTCCAGCAGCTCTTCCTCGTTGATATTCCCATCATCCCGGGACAGGAATCTGGGCATACAGGCAACCATGGAGTTTCGCACAATGGCTGTCTTCATCATGTCGATCTCCGTCTGGGGAGATTTGCACACGTCTATGTACCCATAGCCACAGGGGCTGCCCTCCACCGGGTACAGCGCATCGAATACGTAGGGATACAACCCATGGTCGTATAGTCCCTTCTGCGCCAGAGCCGGATCATCTTCCGTGGCATACAGCACCGTGTCTCCAACAAACTTGCAGTAATGCAGCACCCCACGCTGTTTGTAATAGATTTCTACCACTGTTGTCTTTCCGCTGGTATCCACCGTATCGTCGTACAGGAATTGGGCTGACAAGAAGCCGGTGATCTTCATCTTCCCCTCCAGCTGGGGATACTGTTCCTGCAACAGCTGCTTGTCCACCAGCTCCGTGTGGAACAGTGCCTTTGACTTCTGAATATCCGTTACACCCGGCTCCCAGAACAAATTCAGGGGGCTTACCGTGGAAATGCTGATATCTCCCAGGCCATTCAGTTTGTTGCCGTCCCAGACGGCCTTATAAATCGCCGTACCGCTTTTGCACTTGGCCCAGGCGGCATCAGAATAGACCTGCTCAAAATCATTTTGTTCCAGCACACACGGGACAATGGAGGTCAGCATCTTAGCCTCCTGCTCGTCCCCCTCCTCCCGGGGCAGAATGTTTGGGGTAGGATAGGCCTCCGCCATGTCTGCGTGCTTGTTCACGATTACGTTGTGCAGCCATGCGGATTTGGATGTAAATCCATTTTTCCCTTTCTGGACAGCGCTGTTCTCCTCGCTGGTGTTGCGCAGCTTCCACCAGTTCTCCGAAGCGATCACCCGGTTTTCCAGGTTGGCTTTTCCGCTCTTGAAGGTCTGGAGCATCCGCATCCATTCCCGAAGACGTTCCTTTGTCACCTGCTCCACCATCGGCTGCTCCTGCTGGTCAGGTGCTCCCATGGCCGTTGGTTGGTTCTGCCTCTGCATTCCCATGTTCTGATTGATTTCCACAGCATTTCCTCCTAAATGTCTTCAAATTGGTTTAGTGGATCGTAGAATTTCATGTTTTTCTTTGCGGTCTTTATCGGGCTTATGGGCCGGGACATACAGAAATACCGCCATTCATCCGCCACGTGGTCCTCCATGGTGGTGTCCAGATCCTCCGGGTGGGTCTCTGAGTACATCATCTGGGGGATGGTTCGGATAAATGCCTTGCAGTTGGAAAATACGTACATCATCGGCACGCCGTTTTCATCGAACGCCAGTCGGTAGTGGCACTGCATCCATCCACTGATCCGCTTGTGGTCTCCTGGTGTGAAGTACACACCATACTTGCTTGCCGTCTCCGCCACGCTCTCGCCACGGCTGGCATCCCAGCAAGCCGGGTCCGCCACGCCATGGATATCCCGGCCTCTCAGCCAAGGGTGGTCCCACTCTAGCCTGGCGATCTCCTCAAACTTCCTTGCTGGTGTCCACTTCACGCCCTCGTTGGGTGTCTCCGTGCAGCCGTACAGTTCCAATATGCGATAGATACGCCCGTCGTAGTCTACCGCCCACCAGGCGCAGGAGAATGGCTTGCCATATCCGAAGTCGTAGGAACGGTATACGGGCCACCCCTTCTTATCCCCGGAATTCAGGTCAATGGGTTCAATAACATGCGTCCACAGCCCCATTTCTTTGGCTTCCTCCCGGCTGATACCTGCCTTTTCACATTCCGCCATATCCGGCTCCACACGAAAGTCCTCAAAGAATTGCCCCTCATACACATCCCATGCGCCATACAGCCACGCCGCCCGCAGCTTTGGCGGCAGCTTCTCCAGGCTCTTCCGGTATCCCGGCTGACTTTTTTCCAGGGCCGTGTTGTCCGTCAGCAGGGCTTGTATGAATTCGTAGTCGTCCGGGTCTTCGCCGTCCTGAAAGTTCCGGTCCACGAACAGCCGTTTGAAATATCCATGGCTTGGCCCGCCCGGGTTCAGGGTGTAGTATGTACGCTTTGGGAAGTCGTTTACGCCACGGACACAGGCATCTATCTTCTCCAACCATTCCTGTTTGAATTGCCCTGCTTCATCGGGAAACCATACATCATACTCTGCGCCTTGGTATTGATCCAGATCCCCATCGCTGGCGCAGTAGCCGAAGGATATGGTGGAACCGTTGGGGAACGTGAATACTTTCTCGGACTTGTTGTACTTGGCAATTCCCTTAAGCATGGCTTTTAGGGGATTGATGTGGTTGTTCTCCAGCTCCTTGTAGGTTTTTCGGGTTATTAGTATCTTGATTCCGGCATAACGCAGACACAAAAGCGTTGCTTTCCATCGGACAAACCAGCTCTTGCCGCCGCCACGGGCTCCACCATAGCCCACATACCGCTTTTTTGTCCGAAGTGCCTTATCCTGCTTCGGGTTTGGCTTTGGCATTTGTATCGTCACATTTTTTTGCTTATTCCGCATAATCCGCCGCCTCAACCAATTCCACAGAAATCTCCTGTTGTTCGTCACCGCTTCTGGCCGCTTCCACCTCGGTCTCCAGTTTGGCGATCCTTGCCTCCTGCTCCCGCAGATCCATTTCCGTCTTCGCTCCCACGATCTCTTTCAGATCTTTCAGCGCACCCACCAGTCGCCGAAGGCTGGCTGGGTCTATCTCCTCCATGTCATTTGCACAGGATTCCAGCTTGTTCAAAAGCACCTCTGCAACTGCGAAAATCCTACTTTGTGCCCGGCCCTGAGACTTGCCGATATTTCTGGCCATTTCTGAGCCCGCTTTTTCACTCGCTTTCGCCCTTAGTTCTGTCCATTTTTCTTTCTCTGCCACCTTGCGTAAGGACCCGTAGGGTACTTTGTGTTTTTCTGCCAGCTTCCTCTGGCTGATTCCACCCTTGATATATTCTTTTTTGATCTTCTTCCAGTCCACGAAGCTACCCTCCTTTGCCCCTATTGTTTCAAATTCCTGTCAAATTCTCTAACCCTCTTATGCAAAAATAGCCGGAGCAAAAAGCCCCGGCTATTTCCCGCCCTCATATTTCTTTTCCAGCATTCCGTAGATAGGACACGCAAAGTACAATTTGCAGCAGTATTTTTCCAGCTTGACCCGCTGCTTTTTTTGCGTAGTGAATAAGCTCCTATTGATGGCCCCATTGATTGCCCCTTCACAGGTGATCGTCCGCTTCCCGTCATCGTACTTGTAAAACGGGCATTGTACGTACGCTTCCGCCCAGGATGTTGCCATGCCGCCGCCTCACACTTCCTGGCAGCATAGTGCCACGAGAATAAAAATCACTGCAAAGAAAATTACCATCTTACGCTCCTTTCTCCGATGCTTGCTTCCGCTTTTGATATTCCTTTCTGTTTTTCTCCCTGTCATAGCGCCGATGGTATTCTTTGCTGCATTCCTTGGAGCAGGTTTTCTGTCGGGCGGACACCGCCAATGGCAGCGGTTCCCCGCAGATGATGCAGTACCGCTGGACCTTTCCTGCCAGTGCTTTTTGTTTTTCCCTGGCTCTGGCAGCTTCCCGGCTGCATTCCTGGCTGCAATGAAATTGATTTCCGCTTTCCGGTTCAAAGGTTTTCCCGCAGTAACGGCAGCTTCTCATTGCTCTGCGCTGAAAATCCGGCCCCATGTTTTTCAGATACTCCGGAATGGCAGCTTTCTTCACCGGGGGAAATGTCTCCTCCGGCAGATTATTCAGGCAGGGCGGGGCGTAGTTGTACTTGACCATATACTTGCCATAGCTTAAGCCCTCTTTCTGGGCGGCGATGGAAAGGATCGTCAGCCGGTCCATGGGCTTTGCTTTCTTAGCCATCGTCCACCACCCCTTCTTTCAGCAGATCCCTGGCAGTCCTTTCCACCTCTGCTGCGGCCATCAGACTATCCACGGCCATTGCTATCATTTTCTGGGCTACCATATCCGTTTTCAAGGCAGCATCATAGCCAGGATCTTCCAATGTGTCCAGAAGCTCCTCCATTTTCCGCTTGATAGCTTTGTTGTGATTGTTGATCTTGGCCTGGTGCTGTGCCACCACGCCATAGGCCT
>CAZJHG010000070.1:0-5411 GCA_964545885.1 uncultured Muribaculaceae bacterium
TATTGCAATTAAAAGTATTTCTTTACAAATCTCCCCACTTTGGAAACACTATCTAGAACTTAATATTGCTTGATAAAACTTTAAAATTATGTTAAATTAACTCTATATTTAGCAATGAAGGAAAGAGTACCAATTTTATCTGGTGTAGAGAGATTCTGGTTGGTGAAAAGAATTCTGTGGTATTTTGGGAACATGGCTCTGGAGTTAAAACGTAGATTTCGCGTTAAGAAATAAAGTGTATGATAATTCATAAACTAAGGTGGTACCGCGGGTGATTACTCGTCCTTAGATTTATGAATTTTTTTTATTAGGAAGTGATGAAGTGATTAAAAGAATTATATTTGATCTAGATAAGACTCTTATTCCTTGGGAAAAAGAATGGGATAGATGTGTAGAGAAAACTTATAATTATTTTAATATTCCTTATGAAGTAGATGAATTTATTAAGTTTAATTCAGCTATGTTAAGTTACGAGAAACATCATAGAAGGTTTGATAAAGTTGGAATGTCTAGATATTTCAGAAATATTCTTAATAAAGAAATACCAGATACATTTGTTGAAGTTTGGACTAGTTATTTAAGTAAATTGGTACCTAAAAAAGATGAAGAATTAATAGAATTATTAAAGTATTTAAGTAGTAAGTATTCTTTAGTAGTAGCTACTAATTGGTTTAAAGATCAGCAGGTTAGTAAGTTGAAATTATTTGGTATATATGAATATTTTGATGATGTATTGACTAGTGATGAATATAATAAGAAACCTGGTAGAGAGATGTTTGAGAAAGCTTGTGAAGGTTTTGATAAAGATGAAGTAGTTATGGTAGGTGATACTTTTAAATCTGATATAAAAGGAGCTATGGATTTTGGATTATATTCATATTATTTAACTAAGACTGATAGAAGACGTGGTAAAAAGTTTAAAATTATTAATAAAATATATGATTTAAAAGAATATTTATAGGAGGTGTTTAGATGAGAAAGTTTGAAAAGATATCTTTTGAACAATTTAAAAAAGATATAAAAGATGATAAAGAATTATATGAAAGTTATAAATTACCAGAAAGAAAAACTTCAGCTTCAGCTGGATATGATTTTTTAGCAATAGAACCTATTATTATTAAGCCTGGTGAGATTAAGAAGATACCTACTGGTATTAAAGCTAAATATCCTAAGAATGAAACATTGATGTTATTTGTTCGAAGTAGCATGGGATTTAAGTATAATATTCGGATGTGTAATCAAGTAGGAATAATAGATTCTGATTATTATAATAATGAAGATAATGAAGGTCATATGTGGTTTGCGTTACAAAATGAAGGTGATAAAGATTTTGTTGTTAAACCGGGAGATGGCTTTGGACAAGGAATATTTATGAGATATTATACTTGTGGTGATGAAGTAGAAAATAAAAGAAAGAGTGGATTTGGTTCCACTAATAAGGAGAGTTAATATGGAAAAAGAAAAATATTATATAAGTACAGCAATAGCTTATACGTCTGGTAAACCTCATATCGGGAATACATATGAAATTGTATTAGCTGATGCAATTGCAAGATATAAAAGATTACAAGGTTATGATGTTTATTTACAAACTGGTACAGATGAACACGGAGAAAAAATTGAGTTAAAAGCTAAAGAAGCTGGTCAAACTCCACAAGAGTTTGTTGATGAAAAAGCAGCTGGTATTAAAGAAATTTGGGATATCATGAATACATCTTATGATAAGTTTGTAAGAACTACTGATTCTCATCATAAGAAAGTTGTACAACATATTTTTAAATATATGTTTGATAAGGGAGATATTTATAAAGGGGAATATAAAGGGCTTTATTGTACTCCTTGTGAAAGCTTTTGGACTGAAAGTCAATTAGTTGATGGTAAGTGTCCTGATTGTGGTAGAGATGTTCAACCTAAATGTGAAGAAGCTTATTTCTTTAAGTTATCTAAATATCAAGATAGATTAGAAAAATATATTGAAGAACATCCTGAATTTATTCAACCAGTAGCTAGAAAAAATGAAATGCTTAATAATTTTATTAAACCTGGTTTACAAGATTTATGTGTTTCTAGAACATCATTTACTTGGGGAATACCTGTTGATTTTGATAATAAACACGTTGTTTATGTTTGGTTAGATGCGTTATCAAATTATATTACTAATATTGGATTTGATTTTGATGAAACTACAGAAGAATTTAAGTATAAATGGCCTGCTGATTTACATTTAATTGGTAAGGATATTATAAGATTCCATACTATTTATTGGCCATGTTTCTTAATGAGTTTAGATTTACCATTACCTAAGCAAGTATTTGGACATCCTTGGTTAATTATGGCTGATGGTAAGATGAGTAAGTCTAAAGGAAATGTTATATATGCAGATGATTTAGTTAATGAATTTGGTGTTGATGCTGTTAGATATTATTTCTTACATGAAATACCATTTGCAGCTGATGGTGTATTTACTAGAGATTTATTAATTGAAAGAATTAATGGAGATTTAGTTAATATATTAGGAAATTTAGTTAATAGAACTGTAAGTATGGATAAAAAGTATTTTGATAGTGTGGTTCCAGAACATAATGTTTATGAAGATATTGATAATGATTTAATAGATTCTGTTTTAGATTTGGGAAATAAAGTCACTGCTAAGATGGATGAATTAAAGGTTGGAGAAGCATTACAAGAGATATTTGATGTATTAAGAAAATGCAATAAGTATATAGATGATACAATGCCTTGGGCTTTAGCTAAAGATGAAGATAAGAAAGATAGATTGGCTACTGTTCTTTATAATTTACTTGAAAGTATAAGAATATGTGCTGTTTATTTAAATCCTTTCTTAACTGATACTTCAGAAAAGATATTTAAGCAGTTAAATACTGAAGTTACTAGTATTGAAAGTACAGAAAATTTCGGTGGTTTAGAAGTGGGAAATATTTTAGCAGAACCAGTTCATTTATTTGATAGAATAGAAGTAAAAGAGCAATAAAAAGCTCTTTTTTCTTTTGGGAAATAATTTTTTATTGGTGTTAGAGAATGAAAAGTCAAGCAATGTTGGGAAATAGAAATTTTGATATAAAACATTTCCTAAGAAGTAATAAGTATTGTGATTATTGTTACTTCGGATATATAATTTTGATATAATCTTTGTGGGTGATTATTATGTTTACTGATACACATTGTCATTTGTATGCAGAATATTATGATAATTTAGATGAGATAGTTAAGAAGATTAATGATAATCAAGTAAATCGAGTTATTAATAATGGTTGTGATGATAAATCAAATAGAGAAGTCATTGAGTTACTTGGGAAATATAATTGTATGTATGGTGCTATAGGTATTCATCCGGAAAGTGCTGATACTTATACAGAAAAGGATTTAAAATATGTTGAAGAGCATATTAATGATTCTAAAGTTGTTGCAGTTGGAGAGATAGGCTTAGATTATTATTGGATTAAAGATAATAAAGAAAAGCAAAAAGAATTGTTTGAATATCAGTTAAAGTTAGCTGAACGTGTTAATAAGCCAGTTATTATTCATAGTAGGGAAGCTACACAAGATATTATTGAAATACTTGGGAAATATAATGTTAAAGGTGTTATTCATAGTTTTAGTGGTAGTTATGAGACAGCTTGTATATATTTGAAAAAGGGCTTTTTACTTGGAATTAATGGAGTTATTACTTTTAAAAACTGTAATTTAAAAGATGTTGTATCTAAATTAGATTTGAAAGATATTATTTTAGAAACAGATTCACCATATTTAACACCTGTTCCATACAGAGGTCAAAAAAATGATTCATCTCATATTATTGATATAGCTAAGTTTGTTTGTGATATAAAGGGATGTAGCATGGTAGAACTTGCTAAGGAAACTAATGGTAATATAAGTAGGTGCTTTGACATTTAGTATTTCGTATGCTAGTATAAACGTCATCTTTCAGAGGTGAAGTTTATGAAGTATAGATCCTGGGTAAGGATGGGGTTTAAATATTTGAAATTAGTTATATTGATATTATTTATTGGTATTTTATTCTATTCAAGTTCTAGTAACTTAAAGAATAATTCATTGGATAATTATGAATTTAGTGAAGAGTTGGGTGTTAGTACTATAGCTACTAAGGAAGAAGAAGATAAACCTAAACCAGTTGAAGTTTCTAAAGTAGATAATAGTTCTAATGTACTTGGAGCAAAATTGTATAATGGAGATTTAACTGGATATGTCGCTGATTGTCCGGCATGTAATGGTACTTTAGCTTGTAAACCTAAATATGATGTATATAAAAATGGGGTAGTTACTTATCCTGATTCAGAATATGGTAATGTTAGGATAGTTGCTTCTTCAAAAAATTTAAAATGTGGTAGTATAATTAAGTTTAGTCTTAAGACGATATCAAATGAACCAATATATGCTGTAGTTCTTGATAGAGGCGTTCTTGGTACTGATATTGATTTATTAGTAGCTACAAAAGATGAAGCAATAAAGAAAGTTGGCCGTAGAAATACTTCTTATGAGGTATTAAGAAGTGGCTGGTAAAAAGGAGTGAATAAAAATGGGTGAATTTAAACATAAACATAGTTTAGGACAAAATTTTTTGAAAGATAAGAAAGTCTTAACTAAAATAATAGATAGTGTTGATGTAAAAGAAGATGATTTGATAGTTGAAATTGGTCCTGGTCAAGGAGCATTAACTAGATATTTAAAGTTGTTTAAAGCAAATTTAAGATGTTTTGAAGTAGATACAAGAGTTAAAAAATATTTAGATTCTTTTGAAGATGAAAAGACTAAGATAATTTACAATGATTTTATGAACGTTGATTTAGTTGATGAATTAAAAGATATTGATTATAGGGATTTGTATGTTATAGCTAATTTACCTTATTATATTACAACTCCTATTATTGAGAAGATGATTAATAGTCCTCTTGATGTTAAAGCAATGGTTCTTATGGTACAAAACGAGGTTGCTGATAGATTAAGTGCTAAAGCAGGTAGCAAGGATTATGGAGCAATTACCGTATTTTTAAATTATTATTATGATGTGGAAAAGTTGTTTTTTGTCCACAGGTCATCATTTGATCCAGCACCAAATGTAGATAGTGCTGTAATTAAATTATCTAAGAAAGAAAGAATATTGGAAGTAAAGGATAAGGATTTATTTTTTAAGCTAGTACAAGATTCTTTTAGAATGAAAAGAAAGAATATTAGGAATAATTTGAAAAGTTATGATTTAGATAAAGTTTCTAAAGTACTTGAAAATTATGGATTAGATTTAACAACTAGAGCAGAATCAATTACATTACAATGTTTTGTTGATATAGCTAATGAACTTAGTAAGTAGAAATACTTGCTTTTTTTGTATGATAAAACCCCCAGATAGTCTGGGGGTTCCGTTTAGCTTTAGC
>CAZJHG010000071.1:0-5119 GCA_964545885.1 uncultured Muribaculaceae bacterium
GAATCATGAGCTTCTTGAGCACAAATTGTACTTAGTTCTTGAGCTATTTGAGAACCAATTCTTTTTAATTTAATTTGATTCATCTTTTTACCTCAACTTCTTCATAAACTTCTAAAGTATCTCCTACTTTGATATCAGAATAGTTTTCTAAAGTTAAACCACATTCGTAGCCTTTTTTTACTTCTTTAGCTTGATCTTTTTCTCTTTGTAATGTAGCAATTTTTGTATCAACAACAACTATTCCATCACGGATTAATCTTGCTTTAGCGTCCTTTTTACAAATACCTTCTGTTACATATGAACCAGCAATGTTTCCCACTTTAGAGAATTTGAATAATTTTCTTATTTCTACTTGACCAATTATTTTTTCTTCAAATTCAGGATCAAGCATACCTTTCATAGCTGCTTCCATTTCTTCAACTAGCTTATAGATAATAGTATAAAGTCTGATGTCTACACCATATTCTTTAGCTATTTCTTTTGTACTATTAGATGGTGATACACAGAACCCTAAGATTAATGCATTTGAAGCTTGAGCTAGAACTACGTCACTTTCAGTGATTGTTCCAATACCACTTCTAATTACTTTAACTTTAACGCCATCAACTTCGATTTTTTCTAAAGCATTCTTAACTGCTTCTTCTGAACCTTTAACATCTGCTTTTAATACTACATTAATTTCTTTAGTATCGGAATCTATTGATGCAAATAGATTATCTAATGTTAATGAAGTTTTTTGGAATTTTTGTTCACGAGCTTGGATAGAACGCTTGTCAGCTATTTCTTTTGCTTGGCTTTCTGTTTCGAATGCCATAAATTTATCTCCAGCAGCTGGTGTTTGTGATAATCCAGTTATTTCTACTGGTGTAGATGGGCCAGCTTCAACTATTGAGTTACCTAAGTCGTCTTTCATAGTTCTTACTTTACCATAAGATGTTCCTACAACGATTGGATCTCCGATACGTAATGTACCATTTTGAATTAGTAATGATGCTACTCCACCAATATTTTTATCCATTTTAGATTCAATTACTGTACCTAGAGCATAACGAGCTGGGTTAGCTTTTAGTTCTTGCATTTCTGAAATAGCAAGTAATGTTTCTAGTAGTAGGTCGATTCCTTGACCAGATTTAGCTGATATATCAACAAATGGAATTGTTCCACCCCATTCTTCTGGAGTTATATTATGTTCAGCCATTTCTGTTCTAATTCTATCAGGACGAGCATCTGGTTTATCTACTTTATTAACAGCTACTACGATAGGTACATTTGCAGCTAGGGCATGATCAATTGCTTCTTCTGTTTGAGGCATTACTCCGTCATCAGCAGCTACTATAATAATAACTATGTCGGTGATACTTGCTCCACGTGCACGCATTTCTGTAAAGGCAGCATGGCCTGGAGTATCAATAAATGATAGTTTATGGCCTTGGTGTTCTACTTGATAAGCACCAATTGCTTGAGTTATTCCACCATATTCAGTATCAACAACTTTACTTTTTCTGATTGTATCTAGCAGCGTTGTTTTACCATGGTCAACGTGTCCCATAATTGTAATTACTGGAGGACGTTCTACTAAGTCTTCTTCTCTATCATTTGCTTCAAATTCTTCAAAGTTAGAAACGTCTTGTGTTTCTTCTTTCTTTAAAGTTTTATTATAATCTAATACGATAACGCTAGCTGTTTCATAATCAACAGCATTACTTAAACTTAGCATTAAACCAAGTCCCATAATTTTCTTGATAAGTTCTGTTCCGCTTACTCCTAAAACGTCAGCTAATGCTTGAACAGACATTCCTTCTTTATATAGAACAACGTTATCCTCAGCAGCATTTGTCATTAATTTTTCTTTGTGTTTATACATATCTTTTCTTTTTGACATGTATTCGTCTTTAGAATTTTGCAATTGACTTTTCTTTTTTAATTTTTGTTTTTTATTGTCTGGAGTAAATGTTTTATCTAAGTTATTAGATTCAACTAAATCTTCAACTGATTCATCTAATGCATCTTCATCTTCATAATCAGTTTCTACGTCTGTACTGATTAAGTTAATGGTGTTATCTAGAATAATGATGTCATCTTCTGTTAAATCATCATCACCACTTTTAACTTTGATCCCTAGTTCATTACATTTTTTTAGGATTTCTGCAATAGAATGACCTGTATCGTTTGCATATTCTTTAACTGTCATCATATTAACTCACCTCTCTCTTTCTTTACTTATTTTATTAATCTACTAAAGTTAGCATTTCTTCGTATATAGAATCTGGTATTGTAACTTCTAATATACGTTCTAAAGCCTTAGTAGTTTGAGCTTTCTTGATTACTTCGGCATCTTTTTTTAGATATGCTCCACGACCATTGGCTTTACCAGTTATATCTACTGATACATTGCCATCTTTGTCGCGGACTACACGAAGTAAATCTTTTTTTAGTGTTTTTTCTTTTGTTATAACACATGTTCTTTCAGGCATTTTTTTCATTTAAATACCTTCTTTCTAGTTATTTCCTTCTTCATTAACTTGATTTAATGTTTTAACTTCAATCTTGTATCTTGTTAGTTTAGAAGCTAGTTTAATGTTTGTTCCTTTTTTACCAATAGCTAATGATAAGTTTTCGTCATTAACAATAGCAAGAGCTTCTTTTTTCATTTGATCTGTAATGGTTACGATAGCATCTTTTGCTGGACTTAAAGCATTTTTGATGTATTCTTCTGGATTTGCACTATATAGTACAATGTCAACTTTTTCACCATTTAGTTCTTTTAAGATTGACCCTATACGTGAACCTCTTTCACCAATACATGCTCCAATTGCATCAATTCTTTCGTCAGTTGATTCTACAGCTATTTTACTTCTAATACCTGCTTCACGAGCTACAGCATGTAGAATGATTGTTCCGTCAGCTAATTCAGGAATTTCTGATTCAAATAATCTTTTTACAAAACCATAATGTTTTCTTGATAAAAGAATAAGAGGTCCTTTTGTATTAGCTTCTACTTTTGTAACATATACTCTAATGCTTGAACCCATTTTTACTTCTTCACCTGGAATCATTTCTGATTTAGGTAAGATACCTCTAGTACGACCTAATTCAACATAATAGTTACGAGCATCTTCCATAGCTAGTGTTCCTACTAACATTTCATCTTGTTTATCAGCAAATTCATCGATAATAGAATTTTTTTCTGCTTCTCTAATTTTTTGCATAATAACTTGTTTAGCAGTTCCTGCTGCAACACGTCCGAAGTCCTTTGGAGTAACTTCTTTTTCAATTCTTTCTCCTACTTCGATAGTTGGATCTAATTCACGTGCTTCTTCGATTAAGATTTGAGCATCGATATTAATCTCTGGTGGTACATCTATTTCGTTGCCTTCTTCGTCAATTATTGTATCGCCTTCGTCAATTTCATCAACAACGATATAATATGACATAACTTTAATTTCACCTGTTGTTCTATTAATGTCTACTCTAACATTTGTTTTAGAACCGAAATTTTTCTTGTATGCTGTTGCAAGTGCTAATTCCATAGCTTCAAATACAACATCTTCAGATATTTCTTTTTCAGCTACAATACTTTTAACAGCTTTGATAAATGCTACTGGGTCCATTTGACCAGTTTCTTCAACAGTATTTTTCTTTCTTGCCATTTTATTCCTCTCCTTTTTCTTTACTTACAATGTCTAAGATGTATGAATCATCTATTAAGTCTAACTTATCAATAATTGGATTGATTACTTCTGTTGCAGTTACGATAGTATCTAAGTCAATACCATTTACTTTGTCTAACTCAATTCTAAGAAAGTTATAATTACCTTCTGTTTCATACTTTACTGAATCTACAATAATATTCATTTCATTCATTGGCTCAGTAATTGCTTCTCTTATTGCTTCTAATACTTTGTTCATGATTCACCTCTTTAAAATAATAATAAAAGTGGGATATTACGCCCACTTAAATCTGATAATTAGATTATAACACAAATCGAGAAATATGCAACTTATTACGCATAGATATGCTAAAGAATTTAAATTTTTCTTATTCTAGGTTTATACTTTCTCATTAAAATGAATGCTCCTGTTGAAAGAATTGTCAATCCTGTAATAGTGAAAGTTGTTATTATAGATGAGGTGTTTGGGTTATCAGGTATTTCTTCAAATACAACAACAATCTCTTTATCTTCTTGAACAGATATAAAGTTATTTAAGACACAGCCATTCTTACATTGTTCAATACTTTTTTCTTCACCATTTATTATAATCTTTGATACTCGGTACCCTTCAGATGGTTTTATAACAATATTATCTTTCGTAGAATCTTCTCCGTATAAGACAGTTTCATCTCCAATAATTGTTCCTTGTCCATTATCTACTTTAGTGGTTATATTGAATTTTATTCTTTCATATTCGTAGATTACTTCAGTAGTTTCTTCTTGATATGTATGATTTTTATCTTCTGGTTCTTTTTTTAATATGTATCCTTCTTTGATAAGTGATTCACTTACATACGTTTCTCCTACTAAGTCAGTTGTTTCTATATCATCTACTATTTTATTTGTTGTTCCTTCAATATAGTGATGTACTATTATTTTACTAGATATTTTTACGTAAGTTGTTTTGGTATCTTCGGCAGAACGAAAATTATTATCTAATTCAATATTACTCTTTGTAGAAGTATTTATTGTACGACTTGTTGATATTAAATCGCAAAATACTACAGAAAATTCTTTTATTATGTTAATGTCTTTATTTTTTTCTGATGCGTTAATATCTTCCTCTGTAGTTATCCAGGTGATTGTTTTTGAATCATTATTATAAGTTCCACCATTTAAATCAGAATTACTTTCATCTATGTGATATGGTAAATTTACAATTAAAGTTACTATTCCACTACCTATATAATCACTTATTGTAGATTTATGTTCTACTTTATAAACTACTTTTTGATTTTTAGTTGTTATTTCTTCTTGGGCTGTTAATGTTACTGTAGTACTTAGTTGACTATCTTTCTTTTGGTAATAGTAAATTACTTCGATTTTAT
This sequence comes from uncultured Muribaculaceae bacterium, assembly GCA_964545885.1. Classification (GTDB taxonomy): domain Bacteria; phylum Bacillota_I; class Bacilli_A; order RF39; family UBA660; genus Coprovivens. Next base: position 5,042 of record CAZJHG010000071.1, read on the forward strand.
CTGATGAAACTATTCCTTTGTAGTTATCTGTTTTACTATGATATTCATAGTTTCCTGGAATGCTTGTAGATATAGATG
>CAZJHG010000072.1:0-4898 GCA_964545885.1 uncultured Muribaculaceae bacterium
TGCTACAACAACATATAGTTGTCCTAATGGTGGTACTTTAAGTGGTACTAAGTGTGTTACTTCTTCAAGTTATAATGCTACTCCTAAAACTACTTATAGTTGTCCTTCTGGTGGTACTTTAAGTGGTTCTAAATGTACTATAACTGTTAATGCTACTAAAAATACTACTTATAGTTGTCCTTCTGGTTATACTAAGAATGGTACTTCTTGTGCTAAGACATATGATGCTATTTATACTGCAGGTTCTACAACATATAGTTGTCCTGATGGTGGTACTTTAAATGGTACTAAGTGTGTTATAACTAAAAACGCTACTGCACATGAAGGTGAAACTACTTATAGTTGTCCTACTGGTTATACATATAATAAAGATACTAAGAAATGTGAGTATAAGATTAATGCTAATGCTACTGATATTTATGAATATAGCTGTCCTACTGGATATACTAAATCTGGCGAAGGTGAAAATACTACTTGTTCAAAAACTACTAAAGGAGAAAAAGTTTATTACTGTGAAAATGCTAATGCAGTATTAAATGGTACTAAGTGTGTGTTAACTATTAGTGGTGGTATTAAGAATTATACTTGTCCTACTGATTATACATTGAGTGGTACTAAGTGTACTAAGAAAACTACTGTTACTATAGATGCTACTGTTACTACTGAAAAATCTACTTCTTATAAATATAAATGGAGTAAGAGTTCTCAATTAGATGGTTGGACATTTACTGGTAAGACTAAGGTTGTTGAAGAAACTTATACAGCTGGTCAAAAATAATATCAAAAGAAACGATTTTAAGGTCGTTTCTTTTTTTTGAATAATAGGTGTTTATTTGTATTTTGGTTCTTATTTAAGCTTTTTTTATATAAAAAACAAGGAGTTATGCTCCTTGTTCTGTTTGTTTATCAAACTCTTCTATAATAGGTTCTTCTGTTGTATCATTATTGTCTATTGGAGTAGTTTCATCTATTATAGTTGTTTTTTCATAATAATCGGTCATTTTGCTACTTAGATATTTTAATATATAAAATTCATTATCTTCTAATACTAAGATATCTTGATCATATGTTTCGATAAATAAATAGTATTTACTATCTGTTTTTATATAACCGATACTTAATGTAGTAGGAGCTGAATCTAGAATAGTAATATTATTTATTATACTTTCTATTTCTATTTCTCCTAATGTAAAGTTTGTATAATATATTATTGTATCTGTTTCATATTCATTATATCCTGATAAAAGAATTTCATATGTGTTATTGTTTTTTATAATAACAAATTCACTTATGTTTCCTTCTTCGAAGTAATACTCTTTATTGGTTATTAAATCTTGAATATAAAAATTATTGTTATTTATTGAGAATTTCAAGTTATATTCTTCTATTATATATTCTTCATATACTGGGTATACAACTTCTGTATATGGCAATTCTTTTATAGAATAGTCATAACAAATTTCATCTTGTTCATCTAAAGGGATGAAGCTAATAGAAATAAATAGTGCGATGATAATTATTATTTTAATTAATCCAGATTTTTTGGATTTTTTTAATTCTTCTTCTGTTAACACTTCATTTTCTATATAACCGATAGTTTTATTTTTTCTAAGTACATATAAACCTATTAAAATATAAACTAAACTTAATATTAGTGAAATTATTAAACTACTTACTTTATATGAAGTTGATGTTGATAGTTGAGTACATTCTTTTATAGTGGTAATAGAACCTAATAATATACAAAAGTCCCAATAACCATGCATAAATACTGTAGACCAAATATTCTTTGTACGATAATATATAGCACCTAATAAGAAACCTAATCCAGTAGCTTGAATTATTTGAGATGCTGTTTCTAAAACACTTTGTCCTCCTATCCAAATGTTACTTATGTGAATTCCGCCGAAGATTAAAGATGATAATAATATTGATAAATACACTTGTTTTCTATTGTTAGCAAATCTTTCGATAAATTCATTTTGAATCCAACCACGACACAAAAATTCTTCGAATATTCCTATAAGTAAACAATATATAGCAAGAGAGCCAACATCTAAATAATTAGTTGAATCTATTACATCGGGAATTGCAATAATTAAATACAATGTTGCAAGACAGATTATGAAAGCTCCTGGTACTAATGATTTAAGGAAACCATGCTTTTTTTCTGTGAATATATAAGAATTTCCAAATATCAATAAGACTACTAGTATTATAAAGGCACAAACGGCTTCTATTATAACTTCTCTACCATATTTACCATATAGAATCATACTCGCTAATGTTGGATATATTTGATACATAATAACATCAAAAATAACTAATGCTAATACCATTTTTATAAAAAATATTATTATATTTTTCTTTTTTGTTTGATTTTCCACTTTTTTACTCCTTCCTATTATTTTTATTATAATAATTATAATATAAAAAAATTAAAAAAAGTTATCGTGTTGATAACTTTTTACTTATTAACTTCTCAATTTAGCTCCTACTTTAATTTCTACTTCTTTAATTACTTTGTTAAATACTTCCATAACTTCATCATCTAATAAAGTTTTATTTTGATCTTTAAATACTAATTTATAAGCAATAGATTTTTTACCTTCTTCGATATTTTCATATACATCGAATACTTCTACTGAATCTAGTAATCTTCCACCAGATTTTTTTATTTGACTTTTAATAACTTCACTTTCAGTAGAATTGTCTACTACGAATGCTAAGTCTTTTACTATTTCTGGATATTTAGAAGCTTCTTTAAATTTAATAGGTTTTACTTGTTTATTATATAGCTTTGTCATTGATAACTCTGCTATGTAAATTTCATCTTTCTTATATGATGGATGTACTCTACCAATAATACCTATTTCTTCTCTATCTAATAGGATTTTAGCTGTCATACCTGGATGCATTTCTGGTAATGTTGCTGATACAAACGTATATCTATTCTTGAATCCAAGATAGTCTAATAAGTTTTCAATAATTCCTTTTAAAGTATAGAAATCACATTTTGTAGTAGTATGTTGCCAATCATTCACTAAGTAATTTCCTTTCATAAGGATTGATACTTTAGTATCTTCATTATATTCTTTATCGTATGTTTTAGCTATTTCATATAGTAGAATGTCTTTTACATTACGAGCTTTATTATACTCATATACATTGATTAATGATGGTATTAGAGTTGTTCTTACTACTGATTTGTCTAAACTCATAGGATTAGGTAGTACTACGTTTTCTTTTTCTTCATATTTGAATTTTGAAGCCATATCTGGACTTGTTAATGTATATGTTTTAGTTTCATTTAGTCCTAATGTTCTTAGTCTTTTTGAAATTTCTTTTCTTATTTTAACATCTCCAACATATACACCACGACGTACTGGTACTCTAGGCAATGTTGATACTAAGTTTTCATAGCCATATAATCTACCTATTTCTTCTGCTATATCGTTTACATTTGGATCAATATCTAATCTTCTACTTGGAATAGTTACATGGAATGTATCATTATCTAGTGTATATGGGAACATTAGTCTATCTAGTTCTGTTTCAACATCTTTGTCAGTTAGTTCTAATCCTAGTAATGTAGATACTTCTTGTGTTTTAAATTCAACTATTTTTTCTGTTTTATCTACTTTGTCATGTTTTACTGTACCAGATAATACTTCTGCTTTGGCATATTTTTCTAGTAAGTAGCAAGCTCTTTTTATAGCAGCATCTGTATATTCATATGATAAACCTTTTCCATAACGGATAGATGCTTCACTACGTAAATCTAATCTTGCTGATGTGTTTCTTATTGATACGGCATCAAATATTGCACTTTCTATTAGAATATCTTTTGTATTGTCGTCGACATCAGTATTTTCACCACCCATTACTCCTGCTATACATACTGGTTTTGTACCATCTGTAATAACTATATCTGAAGTTAATAGGTTTCTTGTTTGACCATCTAAAGTTACAATTTGTTCTTCTTCGCTAGCTTGTCTTACTAAGATATTGTTTCCTAATTTATCTTTATCAAAGAAATGAAGAGGTTGACCATATTCTAACATTACATAGTTTGAAATGTCTACTACGTTGTTTATTGGTCTCATTCCTGCTGCTATAAGTCTTTTTTTAATAAATTCAGGTGATTCTTTGATTTCTACATTTTTTACCATTTTAGCTGTATAATATGGACATTTTTCTGTATCCACTTTGATTGTTATGTAGTCATTTACATTTTCTTTTATTTCATTATAATTAGACTCTGGTAATGTTACTTTTTTATTTAGGATTGATGCTATTTCATATGCGAATCCAATATGGTAGTAGCAGTCATTATTACGGTGTTTATGGATGTCTAACTCATAAAGAGTGTCATCTGTACCTAAATATAGGTTTGCGTCTGTACCAGGCTCTAAATCAGTTTCTAAGACCTCTATTCCTTTAGCATAGTTTTCTTCTGTTTTTTCCTCTACACCTAGTTCAAATAATGCACATATCATACCATTTGATTCTTGGCCACGGATTTTTCCGGCTTTTATTTCAAATTCACCAGGAAGAACACAACCAGGAAGTGCTACTAGGACTTTGATACCAGCTTTTACATTAGGAGCTCCACATACTATTTGAGTTGTTTTTTCTCCTACATTAACTTGACATATATGTAAGTGGTCACTATCTGGATGATCAATGCATTCAAGTACTTCACCTATTACTAAGTGTTCTATCCTACTATCAATTACTTTTTCTACGTTTACACCCGCTTTAGTAACTTTAACTGCTAGTTCATGTAAGTCTTCATTTTCTATATCAATATAATCTTTTACCCAATTTAAACTTATCATTATTACACATCCTTTCTGTCGAATGCTTGAGACTCTCTTAAATCTGTTTGATAGAAT
>CAZJHG010000073.1:0-4748 GCA_964545885.1 uncultured Muribaculaceae bacterium
TTTTTGCTACCGTTTTCTTTTTCTTTTTTCGGTTGCATTAGTAATATACCAAATCGTTTGCTTTAAGTCAACTATTTTTTCGACTTTTTTCAAAGTTTTTTTGGTGTATTTTTTTGTTACTTTTTTCGGTAACGTTGAATACTTTACCACTTGATTTTTGATTTGTCAACTTTTTCTTTAACTTTTTTCAAAAATCTTTTTTTGTGGCTTTTTTTCAGCTCTTTTTCCTCAAAAGTAATCTCATTATATCACATAAAAAGACTTTGTCAAACTTTTCTAAGCTATTTTGCTAATAACATTTATTTATGCAACCATAAGCAATATTTATGCTTTACTATTAATATATTTCTTTCAATTAAAAAAATGACTTTTTTTGTCATTTTCTTACTTTTTTTCTATATATTTTTACATTTATATCTATTTATTTATTAATTCTTTCATTTTTTTACTTGCTTCTTCAACATCTTCTTCGTAAGGAATCATTACATATCTCTTATAATTTGGAGCTGTGTGAGTTTGAGTTGATGCACCTTTACCATCTACCCATTGTGTTTCAAATGACCATGATGACATTGTATCTAGTTGATTCTTTACAAAAGCGGTAATAACTTCACGAGGAATATCTGTTCTATATAAATTGTTTAAGGAATTCAAAATTTCATCATATTTCAATAATAACGCCTTATTAACAAGTACTTTTTCTAATACTGCCTCTAATACTTGTTGTTGATTTTGAATGCGATGTCTATCTCCACTTGCATAAGCATATCTTTCTCTAGCATAGGCCAATGCTTTTTTTCCATCCATATAATTATATCCAGCATTTACTCTCCATCCTTTTAAATGATAAGAGTCAAAAGATATATCACTATAAATCTCAACGCCACCAACTAAATCTACTATTTCCTCTACAGCATTCATTCCTATTTTTACACTATAGTCAATTTCTATATCAAATAAATCTTCGATTGTTTTAGCGGATATTTCTAAGCCATATATTCCTGCGTGAGTTAATTTATCCTTTAAACCAGTCTGACCATGTACTTGTACATAGTAATCTCTTGGTATACTTGTTAATAATATCTCATGAGTATTAGGATTGACTGTTACTACCATATTAACATCTGAACGAGATTTATTACTAATATTATTACTTCTTGAATCACTTCCAGAAATGTAAATATTTATTGGTCGAACTAATTCATCTTTTTCTTCAGTCTTTTCTATTATTGTTTCTAAATTAAAAGTATATAAAATAGTTATATTATCATTTAAATTTGGATAATCCTCTAATAATACATCTAGATAAGCCTCATCAATTAGCATGGCTTCTATTTTTTTACTAAGTAAATGTTCATATAATTCATATAAATCTTCGTACTCTGTCGATACTGTGGATACGATTTCATCTAACTTACTAATATTATCTTTTTCATCTTTTAAATAACCTAGTGATTTATCTTTTAATTCATTTATATTACTATAATTAGATGTTTTAAGAATGATTACATTATAAGTAGAAGTTTCTATTGTATTATTATTAAATGAATTATTTAAGAAATTATCAGTATGATTTATATAGAGAATACCTATAGATGATATTCCTATTAAAATAATAGATAGTATTATGCCTATTATCTTAGTTAGATTTTTTTTGAATACTAAAAGAAGTATTGCTGTTACTACGTTATATACAAATAATATAGCTACAATTATTAAAAAGTATTTTGTAGGTAAGATATCTAAGTGATCGAATTTTATAACTAATAATATAGATATTATTATGTTTAATATGGTTAATGGATATTTTAGTATATTAAGTATTTTTTTCATATATTGCCTCCCAGTTTTTCTACTATATATAATTATATATCATTTTGCAAAAGAAAAAAACTACTGATTTACATTTTTTTGTAACATGTTATTTCTTATATTATAGATAGAATTTAAAAAGATAAGAGTTGTTTCTTATCTTAATTATTATTTTTAGATTGTGTTTCTATAAAATGGTAGCTATCACGACACATTTCTTCGATGTTTTTTTGAGCTTGCCAATCTAATAGCTCTTTAGCTTTCGATGGATCAGCGTAACATGATGCTATATCTCCTGGTCTTCTATCAGTTATTTGATAATTAACTTTTAGATTATTAACTCTTTCGAATGTTTTAACTAATTCTAAAACGCTATATCCTTCTCCAGTACCTAAATTATATGTATCTACACCTTTTGTATTAACAATTTTTTCGATAGCTTTTAAATGCCCTAATGCTAAGTCTACTACATGAATATAATCTCTGACGCCGGTTCCGTCTTTAGTATCATAATCATCTCCAAATACATTAAGAACTGGCAACTCGCCTGTTGCTACTTTTATAATATATGGCATTAAATTGTTAGGAATACCATTAGGATTTTCTCCTATTAAACCACTTTCATGAGCTCCAATAGGATTAAAATACCTTAGTAGAGCTATGCTCCAATCATTATCTGACACATATAAATCTCTTAGAATATCTTCTATCATTAACTTAGTCGAACCATATGGGTTAGTTGTTGATAGTGGAAAATCTTCTTTTATAGGTAGTGTTTTTGGTGTGCCATATACAGTTGCGCTTGATGAGAATACTAATTTTTTGCAATTATGCTCATTCATAACCTCTAATAAGCTTAGAGTTGAATCTAAATTATTACGATAATACATTAATGGTTTTTGAACTGATTCTCCTACTGCTTTTAATCCAGCAAAATGAATAACTGCATCTATATTGTTTTCTGTAAATATTTTTTCTAAAGCTTCTTTATTACAAACATCTTCTTCATAAAATTTTACTTTTTTACCTGTTATTGATTCTATTTTATCTACAACTTCTCTTTTAGAGTTACATAGATTATCTATTATTACAACGTCGTAGCCGCTATTTAATAATTCTACACTAGTATGACTTCCTATGTATCCTGTTCCTCCTGTAACTAATATTTTCATATTATCTTACCTCCTTTTTTAATTATAACATAAAATAAAAGAGATATTTCTTTTATCTCTTTTTACATTCTAAAACTTTGTTCTTCCTTTTTATAGTTATTTAAGTCAAAATTATTGCTTAACGCTATATGAATTAGCTCTTCTTCTCCAGCTCTTTGAACTTTAGTCAATTCTACTACCGCTATAGGATTATATTGCATGGCAGTTCCAAAATAATCCATTAAATCTTTTCTTAATTCGTCTATATCCACTTCAATTGTCATAATCTATTCACCCAGACTTATTATAACATGTTATTTATTATTATTTCTATCTTGTTAATTTATATTTATTTAAAACTTTATTATTATTTTTTATAATATTATTCCACTTCTAAAGACTTATTTAAATAATTATCTGCAACTACTCTTTTTTCATTTAGTATTTCATATGCTTTTGTATAATTATGTTTTAAATTATCTTCTGTTATTTTATCTTCAAAAGTTCTATTTTCTAATTTAAGTGTATTTAATAAAGTATCTATTCGTGAATTCATACTTGCTTGAGAATCTTCTCTATCAAACACGATGAATGGTCGATTAAAAAGTATGGCGAAAACACTCGAATGGAATGAATCTGTACATATTAAGAAAGCATTTTGTTCTAAATATAAAAATTCTGATGGACCTGTTTCATAGAAAGGACTTTTTTCATCTAAAATATTTATAATTTCGCAATTATTTTCTTTAGCTATTATTTCTATTTCTTCTTTTCTACTGTCAGATAATTCACCTAAAAAATAATTTAAGATATATTTGTCATTTTTTAATTGCTTAGGTTTCTTTGCTAGTTTAGACCAGTCATTAGATGTTAATAACATAGTTGGGTCTAGATTTACTTCAATATCATTTCTACCTGTTAGATTTTCGATTATTTCTTTACCTTTTTCTTCTCTTACTGAAATAGATTTGAATTTAGAAAATTCTTTTTTAGCTTTTTCTTTTAAGTTATCTGGTATTTCATCTACACCAATTGATGCAGCGTAAGAAATTCTTTTAGATGGTTCTATGCAATATAGGAAGTCTAAGTCTCTAAGTCTTCCATGATGTGGATTCCATACTTGATCACTTCCTACAACGTAATAATCATAGTCTGTTTTTTCTAAATTAATAGCAGTTATCATTTCATTGTTGAATACTACATTCTTATCAAATTCGTCAAAATATGCAGTACGAAATCTTTTTTTGTATTCTTCTGGTTCTTTTTCTTTTTCACGCTTTAAATAGCCTTGATAATTTTCTTCATAGTTTTCAAAGTTATTTAGACGCCAATTATTATTTAGAGTTTCTACATAAAAGCCTTTATCTTGTAATATTTTTTGTAATGCATAGTTTTGTAGTCTGTTACCAAAATTGTTTTTACCTATACAAGTTATTATTGCTACTTTCTTTTTATTCATAGTTGTCACTTCTTTCTTAATTAATCTTTTATAATATAGCATATAATTTTTATATAGGAAAATAATTTTATCTTTTATTATTATTGAATCTTATTATTTGTATAATCACATATAAATTAAAAAGAGACAGATTACTTTCGTAAGTGTCTCCATAGTTATGAATATTTCTATTTGTAATAATGAAATATATTGTATTATTTAAATTGTTTTTTATTTTTCTATTAGAGATTTTAGTTTGTTTATGTCTAGTTCTAAGATTTCAGATGTCTTTTCTACTGAGATACCGCTGTTTATCATTTTTAAAGCAGAATCTAATTTTCCTTCTT
>CAZJHG010000074.1:0-4654 GCA_964545885.1 uncultured Muribaculaceae bacterium
AATTAAATTATAAATCTTTTTTGGAGAAAAACCTCCACACTTATTCTACACTAACAAAAAGCAGATTTTATCTGCTCTATATTTGTGATTTTAATATTCTAGTTAGAATTATTATTAGTTCTGGATCTTTTACTCTATCTACATAAGTATCTTGACCATCTATTATTTCTTCTACTATAGCAACATTAGTTGGGATGATATCTTTATTTTCGTCTACTCCCATTACCAAGAAGTATTTTACTCCTCCGTACATAGTTTCATTTAGAACCACATATTTTTCATTGTTTTCTAGACTGATTATTGTATTTGTTCTTAAACTCATTTTATCATCTCCTAATTATAATTGCGAATTTTAAGATTCAACTGAATCAATTTCCATATTAATTTTATCATTTTTTTGAATAGTTGTGTTACCAAACATTGAACTAATTGATAAGTCATCGTCAATCGCCAATTCTGGTTCATCATTAGATGAAGTTGAATTAATTATTTCATCAATATCTAAAGGCATTTCTTCGTCTGATGTTTCTGTTTCATTAGTAAGTTCGTAGTTATCTTGATTTGTTGAAGACAATCCTAATATTTCATCGATTTCTTTATCTATCGAATCATCATTTTCTTGTATTTCTTCTAGGGCTGGCTCTTTTGATATAATGTCTTCGCTTGAATTTTCTTCAAGATTTGAAATTTCTTCATCTGATGTTTCAGAAACTACTTCTTGGAAATCGTCAGCGCTCTCATTTGATAATGATGATAGTTCATCTTCTTTTTCTACAGATATACTATCTTCATTGTTATTTATATTATTATTTTCTTTTATAGTTGGTTCTTCAGCAATTTCTTCTGGTACTTCATCAACAGCTGGTTCTTCGATAGCTGGAGATTCAACTATTGGTTCTTTTGTTTCTTCAATAAAGCTATTGTCATCTTCTGAAGAAGACATTAATACATTATCCTCTTGAGTATCTAAAATGTTATTTTCTACTAAATCATCATTTTCTTCTTGCTCAATAGTTGAGGTTTCAGTTATTTCTTCTATATTAGTTTCGACTGTTTCATCACTAGGTTCTTCATACATAAAACCTAGAGGAGTTTGAATTATTGTTTCTTCTTCAAGTAAGTCACTATCATCATTATTGAATGCAGCTAAGGGTGTTGATATTGTTGCTTCATTTATAACTTTAATACCTCTTTTTACTTGTGGTACGTCTTGAGTAAAATCTGTCGTTACTTTTACTTCTACTGGAATAGAATCTTGTTCTGAAGTTGTATATTCCTCGTAGTTTTTACCCTCAATACTAGAATTACTTTCAATAATATTTTTATCTATAGCATTTTCTATTTCGATACCTAAACTTTCTTCTAATTTATGAACAATTTCAATTGGTGTTTCAGGAAATTGACGACGATGTTTAATATCTATAACTATTTGTGCTAATTCCTTTAATGTATCTTTATCTTTGTTTTTAGAAGTTATATCAATCAATCCTGATTTTTTAGTTGTAAGTCTTTCTTTAATTTTTTGTATTTCTTCTTTTGCCTTAGTAATACTTTGAGCTATTACTTCACATTCGTATTTCATGGTTTTAGTAGCTTTGGTAATATCTTCTGATTCGTCTTTTCTAAAAGCTGTAGCTATTTTTTCGGCTTCAATGACATCTTCTTTTCTTTCGTCTATTTGAGCTTTAAGACTTGCTTTATAACTGATACTTGTATCTGGTGTATCATCATAAGCTTTTTGAAATTCCTTAATATCATTTTTCATTAATTCAATCATACTATATAATTGATGATTTTTTTCTTCATAATTAAATTCGCGGTCTTTATCGATTAAATCAACTCTGAATTTCAATTCTTTTAATTCTTCTTGCCACTTTTCTATTCTGTGTGTTAAAAAATCAATACGTAGTTTTTCTGGTGTTTCAGCTTCTAGAATATTATAGTTTTTTTGATCTATCTCATTAGCAAAAGAATCACGTGCTTGAGTAGCTTTTAAAAGTTCTTCTTCTAAGGCATTATCAGCAGGAACATTTATATATGGTTGTCTAATAACAATATTAATTAGAGTTATTAGGTATTTTTTTGCTTTTTCAATTGGCTCTTTGTTATTGATTACATCTTTTATTTTTGACTCTAAATATTTGGGATCGACTTTTATTTCTACAAGTCTTTTATTTAGTTTTTCAATTTTTTCCTCTAGTTCTTTAATGCGTTTATTATTTTTTTCTTTTTTAGTTTGGTCGATATAATTTTCTTTATTTTCAAGGTTAGATCTTGTTTCGTCTAAAAGTATTTTCTTTTTACTTATCTTTTCTTCAATGATTTTGATTTTTTCAGCATATTCAATTATGCTCTCTTGAATAAAAGTATGTTCCGCTTGTTTTTCTTCTATTTCATCATTAATCTGATTAAGTTTTTCTGTAGTCTCTGCTATTAAAGCATTATATCTATCTACAACTTCATAATCAGTTGTTTCATTAACTCTGTCTTGCATGCTAGTAACATATTTTTCTTGAGCTTTTTTTGTTTCTTTAAGTAAAGTTATTAAAGAATATATGCTTTCTTCTTTTTCTTTGAATTCATTTAATTGTTTATTATTTTCTTTTAAAGTTGTTTTAAGTACTTGTAATTGTTTTTTGGTTATAATTTCAATATTTCTATCAGCCATTTCAGCACTGGTGTCATAGCTTTCTTCTTCGTTTTGGATATTTATATCTTCTATTTCTTGCTTGTAAGATTTTATTTTTTCAAGGATTTCTACTTCTTCAATGCGTAAAGATGGACCATCGCTCTTAGAACGACACATTTTAACCAACACATCTAAATTCCAAAAAACACTCAATTTATCGTCCATAGTTACACACCCTCATATTCTAGTCTAATTTAATGATAACACAAAGCTTAGGCCTTTTCAATAAAACTCGTTTATTTTCCATAAAAAAAGAACTATTAAACTAGTTCTAATTTTACTGTTAAAGCGTCGTCGCCAACTCTTTCTTTTAATTTGATGATTCTAGTATATCCACCATTTCTAGTTTCATAACGCTTAGCTAATTCGTCAAATACTTTAGATACTACTTGAGTGTCGTTATTTAAGAAAGCAAGTGCTTTTCTTCTTGATACTAAAGTACCTTTTTTACCATAAGTAATCATTTTATCAACGAATTTTCTTACTTCTTTTGCTCTTGCTTCAGTTGTAACTACAGATTCATTTAATAATACATCTTTAGTTAAACTTGCTAAAATACTTCTACGAATACTTTTTTCTCTATTTAATCTTCTATATTTTGCCATTAGAATGTACCTCCTTGTTTATTTTATTAGTCGCGGAACTTAAGTCCCATTTCTTTTACTTTATCTATAACTTCTTTTAAAGATTTTTTACCTAGATTACGAATCTTAGTAACTTCTATTTCTTTTTTAGAAATTAAATCTTGAACAGTATTAATTCCAGCTCTTTTTAAACAGTTATATGCACGAACTGAGAATTCTATTTCTTCAATTGGTGTTTCCAAAGTTTTTGTAATTGTATCAACTTTCTTTTCAGCCATTAATCCAGAAACATCACTTATTGAATTTAAATCTGTTACTATATTGAAATGTTCAATTAGTATTTTTGCTGATAGAGCCATTGCTTCTTCTGGAGTGATTGAACCATTTGTATATACGTTCATAATTAGTTTATCAAAATTTTCATTTTGACCAACACGTGCACTCTCAACTTCATAGCTTACTCTTTCAATTGGAGAATAAAGTGAATCTATTGCTATTACACCAACTTTGTTTTCTCCTAGTAGTTGTTGATTAGTCTTAGAATCAACATAACCTCTACCATTGCTAACAGTCATTTCCATTTCTAGTTTTCCACCTTTTACAAGGTTGGCAATTACTAATTCTGGATTAACTATTTCTACATCAGCATCTCTTTCAATATCGCCAGCAGTTATTGCTCCTTCTTTATCTGCATAAAGTCTAATAACTTTATCTTCTTCAGAATGGTTTTTAATAACTATGCTTTTTAATGCTAATACTATTGCTGTAACATCTTCAACAACACCATCTATTTTTTGAAATTCATGCATTACACCTTCGATTTTTACAGAAGTTATTGCACTTCCTGGTAATGATGATAACATAACTCTTCTTAATGCATTACCAATAGTAGTTCCAAAGCCTCTTTCTAGTGGCTCTAGTTCAAATTTTCCATAGTGGTTATTTTCTATGTATTCTGTAATTTTGTATTCTGGTTTTTCAAATCTTAACATATCCTTAAGTCCCCTCTTTCAATTAATTTCTTGGACGTTTTGGTGGACGGCATCCGTTGTGTGGAACTGGAGTAACGTCGATAATAGATGTAATTTCTAGTCCAGCAGTTTGTAATGAACGAATTGCATTTTCACGTCCTGCTCCTAAACCTTTAACATATACTTCTACTTTTTTAACTCCGTTATCCATTGCAGCTTTAGCAGCAGCTTCAGCACTCATACCAGCAGCAAATGGAGTTTTCTTTTTTGATCCTTTATAACCGATTGTACCTGCAGAAGCCCAGCTAATTGCATTACCATCTTTATCTGTGATAGTAACAACAGTATTGTTGTATGTTGAATGAATATGAGCTTGTGCTTCAGGAATATTCTTTTTAACTTTTCTTTTT
>CAZJHG010000075.1:0-4620 GCA_964545885.1 uncultured Muribaculaceae bacterium
CTGATATAACAGGAATCGTACTTACTAAATTAGATGGTACTGCTAAAGGTGGTATTGTTCTTGCAATAAAAGAAGAAGTTAAAATACCAGTTAAATTTATTGGTCTTGGAGAAAAGATGACTGATTTAAAAACATTTGATATTGAAAACTATATTTATGGATTATTTAAGGATATGATGTAATGGAAGAATTTGTTTATTATAATAATTTATTTGATATATATGGTTGCTTATTAACAGAAAAGGAACAAGTTACTTTTAAAGATTATTATCAAGAAGATTTGTCTTTGGCTGAAATAGCAGAAGAAAATAATGTTAGTAGAGCAGCTGTTTCTAAAGTAATTAAAAATGTATTGGATAAGTTAAAGTATTATGAAGATAAATTAAAAATATATCAAAAAAATTCTAAATTACGTGAAGTTATAGAATTAGATAATGTTATTGAAATAAAAAAAGAAATAGAAAAGATACTTAGTGAATAGTGTCTTTTTTTATTGTTCCAAAATATGGAAAGTGTTATTATATTTATATAGTAGAGAGGTGTATGCTATGAAGAAATATTTTATTACGTTTGCTTTATTATTTTGTTTATTTATTACTGGTGTTAAAGCAAAAACAGATTATTATGATTTTGTTTGGGAACATGAGTGGGTAGAAGATTATGATATTTCAGGGATTATTGATGCAGTAGATACTGATAATGGATTTATTGCTGTTGGTTTTGCCGGCAGTGAACCTGTTAAATACGCAGTTATGTTTTTTAATAAAGATGGTAGTTATAACAAAATGATCACCTACGAAAATACTAAATTGGTTAAAGTATTAGAAGATAATGGTAAATATTATGCATTTGGTATTAACGAAGTACTTAATGGTTATGTTGTAATTGAACTTGACTCTAAAGGTTCTGTTGTTAAAACTTTAGAAATTCCGGTACTAAATGAAGTACATGTTGAAGAAGATGATGCTTTCTATGTAAGTGTTGTTGATGATAATTTTTATATATTTGATTTTTGGTATTATTCTGTTTATTATTCGACAATAAAAGTAGAAAAAGATTTAACTGCTTATGAAGAAATTCATCAAAGTAATTGGGATAGTGAAATTGTAGCTGCAGTAGATGACTATTATAATTTACATGTTTTTTATCAAAAATATATTTTTGATGGTACTCCAGAAAATTATGAAGTAACAGATTCTATTCCTTATAAAGATGGTTTTTTAGTATCTAATGTTGATTGGGATGACGAAAAATCTTATATTTACTATGAAAAAGATGGCAGACAAATATGGAAAACTAAATTAGATGGAGTATTTGTAAAGAGTATTATCCCTTTTGAAGCGGAAAATGTTATTTTGATTTCTCAAAATAAATGGGGAACTACTGAAGAATCTATTGGAGTGTATGATACAAATGGTAAAAAAATAATTGATGATGATTTAGCTAATTATTATCCAGAAATATCTGATAAAGAAGATTATGTACCAGAATTTTTTATAGAATTAAATAATGGATTTATGATTGCTTCTAGTAAATATGGTGATGGCTTTGCTACAAGATTAATGTATTTTGCAAGAACTTACGATATCATACCTAAAGTAGAAGGTAAAGGAACGATTGAAGTAATTAATAGTTCAGCGCCTTATAAAAATGTAACATTTAAAGTAACACCAGAAGATGGTTATGTGTTGAGTGAAATAAAAGTTATTGATGATAATGGAAATGTATTAATATTTAAAGAAGATACTTTTACTATGCCAAGTGCAGATGTAATTATTGAGGCTAAGTTTATAGTTAAAAATCCAAATACGAAGGCTGGGGCAATTGTTGTAGGAATAATTTTAATGTTATCTTGTGTATTTATGATATTGTTTAAAAAGAAAAGAGAAGGTTTGAATTAGTAAAAGCTTTTTCTTTTTCTATTAAAAGTGTAAAAAATACACTTTTAATAGTTGATAATATATGGTATGATATTGACATAAAAGGTAGGTATGAGATTTATGGGTAAAAGAGGGAAAATCATTTTAATTGAAGGAACTGATTGTTCTGGGAAAGAAACACAGACAAGTTTGTTAGTTCAAAGATTGCGTAGAGAAGGAAGAAAAATCGAAAGATTGAGTTTTCCAATGTATGAGACACCAACTGGTAAGATAGTAGGAGGTTCATTACTTGGAAAAGAATATATATCTGAAGGAATGTTCCCAGAAGGAGCAGCTAATGTAGATGCTAAAGTAGCAGTATTATATTATGCAGCTGATAGAAGATATAATATGAGTACTATAATAGATTTATTAAATGATGGAGTAGATGTTGTACTTGATAGATATGTTGAAAGTAATATGGCTTGTCAAGGTGGTAAAATATTAGATAAAGAAGAAAGACTTAAACTATATAAGGATTTAGATGATTTAGAGTATGGCTTTTTGGAATTACCAAGGCCAGATTCAATTATTTTCTTATATATGCCATATGAAAAAACTGTTGAATTAAAAAGAGGGAGAGCAGAAAAACCTGATCAAGTTGAATCTAGTCCAATATATTTAAAGAATGCTGAGAGAGCTTATTTAGAACTTGCTGATTTACATAATTATAAAAAGGTTTGTTGTGTAGATAAGAAAGGTAAACTTAGAGATATAGAAGATATTCAAGAAGAAGTATTTAAAATTGTTAGTGAAGAACTAAATGTATAAGAATGAAACGCTTGTTTTATTCTTTTTTGTTAGTTATAATATATTTATATATGATAGAGGAGTGTAGTGTATGGAGAATAAAAGTGAAAAGAAATCTAAAAAAAGAATATCGCGTATATTATTAGTGCTATTTTTATTAATTGTGGGAATAGTTGGTGTTTATGCTGCAACGAAATATTATGAATATAAATGGACTAATGAAATAAAAGATGTTAATTATAATGATAGTTTTATTACAAATGATGTGATAGAACTTGATGATGGTACTTTTGTTGCTATTGGTTTTGATAATTCAAAGTATAATGGTATACCGAGTGTTAGACATTTAAGTGTTGATGGCCTTTTAATGAAAGAAATGACATTTGATGATATTGCTGTTGGACAAATGAAATATATTGTTAAGACAGATGATGGATTCTTAGTTTTTGGTGTTGATGGAGTTAATATTGTTGTTTTGAAAATTACTGATAATTATAAATTAGATGATATTTATGAATTATATTCAGGATATTCTTATGATAATGTTACTGAAATATATTTAGAAGAAGATGATAAAAATTATTATTTGTTTGCATCAGAATATACTTATAGTAATATATCTACTTTCGATGGTGATGGTAATGAAGATGCTGGACCTTATGGTGAAGTTATAAGAATAAGTAAAGACATAGAATCAGAAGATGATATGGAAGTAATCAAAGAAGATGCTTATACTGCTACTATAGAGAAACTAATTAAACCTTATGTTAATATTTGGAATTATTATTATTTTGATAATTTGGCTGAATATTATTGGCCATCATTTATAACTGAGTATAATGGTGGTTATGTTTATGGTTTAGAATATGAAACAGATGAATATGATTGGTTTAACTCTTTACTTGTTTATATAAAAGATGATAAAGAAGTGTGGGCTAAAAAGTATGAAGGAATATATTATAAAGATGCTATTGAATTAAATGGTAATTTATTATTAGCTACTCTTGATAGTAAGAGTGAAGAATCTTATTTGTTGCTCGTAGATGAAAATTTAAAAGAACTTTGTAAAGATGATATGGCATCATATATATCAAATGATGCAGCGGTGTTTTTACATGAACATTTAATTTCAGTTGGTACAAGTGGTTTTGCTCTTACTGGGGCAGAGGTATTACAGTCATCTTCAGTACCTCGTGATGTTGGTAGTTCAATGAATGATATATTGAATAATTCTGAAGCTCCTGATAAGCCAAGTGGAAATAAGGCTCCTGGAGATGTTAGTAATGGTGAAGTTCCACCTAAAAAGCCAGATGGTGAGAAAGAGCCGAATGATGTAGGAGCACCAAATGGTGTAATAAGTGATGCAAGGGAGAAAGTTACTAGTGCTTATTCTTATACTGCAAAAGTTTTATATTTTAACGCATCATATAGTGTGTATGTAAATACTACTGGAAAAGGAACAGTAATACCATCTAAGACAAAAGCTGGTTGGGGTGAAGAAATTACATTTACTATTAAACCAGAAGATGGTTATGTACTTAAAGCTGTTAAAGTAACTGATGCAAGTGGTAATGTTGTAACATTTACTGATTATCAATTTACAATGCCTAATGCAGATGTAACAATTGATGTAATGTTTGTTGTAGAGAATCCTGAAACATATGCTTTTATTAGTGTTATTGTGTTTGCAGCATTTTGTGGAAGTATTTATTGGTTTGTTGCAAATAAAAAGAAAAAGAATTATATTGAAAAATAATTGATTATTAAAAGATGGAATAATCCATCTTTTTTTGTTATACTAATACCTAGGTGATAAAAATGTTTGAATATATGGGAGATAGATTATCAAATGCTATAAAGAATATTCGTGGTATGGGTAGAATTACTGAAGAGAATATTAGTGAAGCAATGAGAGAAATTAGAATGGCTTTGCTTGAAGCGGATGTTAACT
>CAZJHG010000076.1:0-4589 GCA_964545885.1 uncultured Muribaculaceae bacterium
TGTGGCGGGAATCCGCGTCATCATTGAAACCTGTTTGATTGTGTAGCCCATAAAAATTCTCCTGAAAAAGTATTTGCCGTCATTCCGAACTTGATTCGGAATCTATATTAAAAGATGCTGAATCGAGTTCAGCATGACGTTCAAAAAAAAATCAAAAAAATCAAAAAAAATGCTTGACCTTAAAGTTAACTCTAATGTTACGATTGAATCATAGAAAGGTCAAGATGATGATTTTCATCTTGAGCCAAATCAAAATCAAACCTTTTTGGAGGAAAACTATGAAAGAGTCAAAAGTTGTTGTGATTACAGGCGCGTCGAGCGGAATCGGAGAAGCCACGGCGAAAGTTCTTGCTGAGCAGGGGAACAAAATCGTCCTGGCGGCCAGACGCGAGGACAGGCTTCAGACGCTTGCTAAGAAAATCTCGGACGCGGGCGGAAAGGCTGCGGCCTTTGTGTGCGATGTTTCAAAAATGTCGGAAGTTCTTAGTCTCGCGGACTTCGCGGTGAAAACTTACGGCAGAATCGACGTGTGGGTAAACAACGCGGGTCTTATGCCGCTTTCGGAGCTTGCGAAGGGAAAGACTGACGAGTGGGAAAAGATGATTGACGTGAACCTGAAAGGCACGCTCTACGGAATCCACGCGGCTCTTCCTGTGATGAGGAAGCAGAAGTCAGGGCAGATTATCAACATAGGCTCGGTTTCCTCCCACATTCCAACTCCAGCGGGCGGCGTTTACGCAGCGACAAAATTCGGCGTGCGCGCGCTTTCGGAAAGCTTAAGGCAGGAGGAGGCGGCTGCGAAAAGCAACATCCGCGTTACACTGATTGCGCCCGGCGCGGTTGACACGGAGCTTGTGAAGCACGTTTCCGACCAGGAGCAGCGCGCGGCGATGGACGACTTTTATGCGGCCACGGCGATTCCGGCAAAGTCGGTCGCGGACTCAATCGCGTTCGCAGTCAATATTCCGGAGTACACCGCAATCAACGAGATTCTTCTCCGCCCCACGGCGCAGGTGCTGTAGAATTACAAGGGCGTTCCCCTACGCTGCGCTTCGGGTCGGGCTTTTCAGGGTTCCGGCTTCCGCCTCCATTCTAAAACGGCACGTCATGCTGAACTTGTTTCATCATCTATTTGTAGTGGTCATGTAATTGCCAGACTTGACCCGACAATCTTTTTTCCCCAATGCCGTTTTAGAACGCGCCTCGGGCGCGCCCTTACAATCCCTAACGCGTGCGTGCGGAGCGGGGAAGAAAAAATCAATATCTAGTATTTTTACTAGATTTGTGCTATTATAATCTTGAATAAGAAAATGCGGTATTTGGGGAACAAAGATTCAATTACAGGGCAAATTAAAAATCTCTTGGCTGAAAAAGGTCTTTTGGACAAATCATATACTTTTTTTGATGCGTTTTGCGGAACAGGCTCTGTCGCTGATTCACTAAAAGATATTTTTGACATCAAAATTAATGATATTCTTTCCTGCATGGTGACTTATGCAAACGGAAGACTTGTTTCAACAGAATGTACTTTTGAAAAACTCGGTTTTGACCCATTCGATTTTTTCAATAAAAGCACGACAACAAGGCAAGGATTTATTTTTAAAAATTATTCCCCTGCGGAATCAAAGCGGATGTACTTTACGCCAGAAAATGCAGGCAGAATTGACTATTTCAGATTTCAGATTGAGCAATGGAAAAACGAAAACAAAATAACAAAAGATGAGTATGACTACTTGCTTGCATGTCTTATTGATTCAGTTTCTTTCGTTTCAAATACAGCGGGTGTTTACGGTGCGTTTTTAAAAAACTGGGATTCGCGGGCGTTAAAGCCGATTCAATTTCTAAAACTTAACGCAAATCCTGCAAAGCCAAAGAGTGTAACTGCTTACAATTCAAAGATTGAAGATATTATTGCTGATGTTGACTGCGATATTCTTTACATTGACCCTCCGTATACTCAGAACCAGTACGGAACTCAGTATCATCTTTTGGAAACACTCATTTTAAATGACAATCCTGAAATCAGCAAAGTCACTGGCTCGCGCTACACAGCACCTTACCGTTCAGATTGGTCAAAAGAATACAAGTCGCATATTTTGTTTGACAAAATTATCGCAAAAACAAAGGCAAAATATATTGTATTCAGCTATAACAATGATGGTTTTTTGTCAAAAGATTTCATCGAGGCAAATTTAAAGCGGTATGGAAAAGAAGACACATATGTCTGCAAAAAGATGTCATATAAAAAATATCAAAATTGGAAAACATCTGGCGGTGAAAATCATTTTGAATATCTGTTTTTTATCGAAAAGAAAAATCTAAAAGATGTTGTTTATGACTGTCCGCTCAATTACACAGGCAGCAAAACAAAGATGATTGAAGAGATAAAAGAAAAAATTCCTCATACAAACACTTTCATCGATTTGTTTGGAGGCGGTTTCAACGTTGGGATAAATGCAGAAAGTGAGCACGTTGTCTATAATGATATAAATTATATCGTCAAGGATTTGGTGGAATCGTTCAGAAACACGGATACTTATTCCTATCTGCTAGCGATAAAAAACTACACAAGAAAATTTGGTCTTGAAAAAGGCAACGCAAAAGCCTATAAAGCGGCGCGTGAATTTTACAATAGCCAGCCACAGCAAAAGCGCGACCCGAAATTGCTTTTCACAGTGATAATGTATGGATTCCAGCAGCAGATTCGCTTCAACTCAAACCATGAATTCAACAACCCATCTGGAAACCGCTGGTTCAATGATTTTGTCTTGGAAAAATTCATCAGCTTTTCAAGGCACATAAAAGAAATTGACTGCGAATTCGACACAAAAAATTTCAGTGATTATGAAAATGTTTCCGGCACAGACACTTTTTTTTATATGGATCCTCCATACAGAATGACAACCGGAGTGTACAATGATGGAAAAAGAGGGTTTGACGGCTGGGACTTCAAGCATGAAGAAAAGTTATTGTCATTCGCAGACAAATTAACAAAACAGCACATTCCTTTTATGCTTTCCTATGTAATTGAGCACAAAGGGAAAACAAACCAAAATATTATTTCTTGGATAAAGAAAAATTCATATACTGTCATCGCTGTGAATAATCAAGGACGCTATGCCGACAGAAAGGAGATTTTGATAACAAATTATGCCTAAGCCAATTTTTATCATAAAACTTCATTTTCAAAAACGAAACGAGACTTACCGCGATATTCTGACAGATGATATTTTAAAAGATGTCTGCAAGCGACTTACTGGAGAAAAGAATTTTGACATTCAATTTGATGAGGACGACTACAATAAAGGTCGGCTTGCAAAATTGATTTTTAAAAATGAAGTTCATTATATTTCTTTTTCGGAAACAGAGGCAAACGGTCGAAATTCAAGTTTTCAAAGCATTCCCAGCGCGTTTATTCAATTCTTCAATGATGATTCTAAAAACA
Source organism: uncultured Muribaculaceae bacterium (assembly GCA_964545885.1). Taxonomy (GTDB): domain Bacteria; phylum Bacillota_I; class Bacilli_A; order RF39; family UBA660; genus Coprovivens. Next base: position 3,446 of record CAZJHG010000076.1, read on the forward strand.
AAAAACTACATTTCTTTTTCTTGCCAACTGAAGGTAATTTTGAAACAAAATATTTTATGTTTATGTACCGTCTGATGAAAACTGTCGGGTTCGATTTTATAAACGAAGATGTTTTGTCTAGTAAAATTATGCCATTTATTACCGCTGAAGATTTGATAACAGCTCGTGATGCAAACCGTTCAAAAAATTCCAGCAACAACTCAACATATATAACTTACGCAGAAAATCACACAATGCAAATTTACGGAAAAGTTTACGGAGCAAACAAGTATGAAACTTTTTTTATCTGTATAGCATTGTTCAACATTTACAGCAAAGCAATAGAACTATATATGAAATATGTGAGCAGGATTTATCGGAACTGCCTAAATCTTGCCGTGATGTGTTGGAAAAACTGAAACGAATTAAAGTCATTCCTACAGACATGACAATGGAGCGAAACGAATTTGATAAAGAAGACAGCCTTCGTTCACCGCTCTACACTTACAATCTTCTTCAAAAACTGGGAAAGAAAAAATGTGCGTTGTGTGAATGTTCAATTCCAGAAATTATACAAGGCGCTCATATATGGCCAGTCGCAGCCATTAAAAAATCTCCAGAATCAATTTTCAATAAATTGAATTATGCAACTGATGGACAGAATGGACTTTGGCTTTGCCAAAATCATCACAAACTTTTTGATGAAAACATAATAAAGCTTGATTCCAATGGCACTGTTTCCTATGATGACGCAAAAACGCCCGAAGCAAAATCATATCTAAAGTATATAACAACAGTTTCTAAAATAGATAAGTCGATTTTAACTCCACAGTTTGTATTGTATCTTAATAAAAGATATGGAATTGCCTAGCTTATCAGCAAAATAATTTTCAAAAAATCTTTCACTTTTTCCTTGACCTTAAAGTTAACTCCAATGTTACAATTTAATCATTGGAGGAAAATATGAAACTCAAAAAGACAATTTCCATCATCGCGGCGGTTCTGGCGCTTTCAAGCGTTCAGGTTTTCGCGGCGAAAAAAACTGACAAGGCGAAGAACGCGAACATTCTTATTGCGTATTTCACACGGCCGGACAATGTTACAGGACCTGTCAAATATGACGCGAACAGCGAGGCGAGCGTGCGGCTCTACGACCAGAACGGAA
>CAZJHG010000077.1:0-4174 GCA_964545885.1 uncultured Muribaculaceae bacterium
ATTTCGAGCGGCTTTACGATAACCGTCGTTTTATCTTTTGTAAAACGGAGTTCTGTTGTCGTAAGCAATACTTCCAAAATTTCTTGCAACTTCTCTACAATCTGTGATTCATCAGTTAAAGAAGTTAATTTTTTTACAAGTTTTTCAATTTCTTCTGGCACTTTATTTTCACTCATAAGCCACATCTTAAATCACAAAAAATGCAAAATCAAGGATTTTTCCGAAAACCAAAAATTTTTAAAATTTCCTAGATTTTTTAATCAAAAAGGTTTATATTCTTTTTCGGAAAAAATAAATCAAAAACAAATCATACAGAACTTGCGTAAGAAAATTTTAGCGGTTGACACTTGGCAAAACTTGCGATTGCGGATTTTAAATCTGCAAAAAGAGGTTTGTATGATTAGAAGATTCAGACACACAAAAAAATCACCTGTAATTTTAACAAAAGATGACAGTTTGGCTGTCGCGTTTTACCTTTACAACATTTTCAAGAACTTGCCAAATCAGATTGTTCTTGATTCCATTGATGAGATTTTTCCGATTTTAAATTCCTGCATTCAGCTTCAGAAAAAAGAATCAAAGTTTTCTGCTGTTTTAAAAAATCAAATTTCAATTTTAGAAAAACAAGGCAGACTTGCTTATTTTGATGATTCTGAGGTTTACACTTTTTCTACTTCCGACATTCACTTTAAATATAAGCAAGACAAAAATGTTAATCAGTTCATTGAAAACACAGACGAGATTTCTGAAAACTATATAAATCTTCTCCGTGCGCTTTTTGCTGCAAATCAAAAAATTTTCTCTGCAATTATAAACACTGTCTTTTTTGATGAGTCCGACAATCCTTCACTTGTAAAATATTTCTCTCCATCTTTAGAAATCAAGAAAAGCATTTTTGACATTTCCAAAATGAATTTTTTTATGGAGCAAGTTGGACTTTCTGAAGATGAAGCCCGATTTATTCTTATGCTTTACAGACTTGAAAATATAAATGGACTTTCTGATTTTATTGCAAAATATGAAGATACATTTTCAATAAAAAATTATTTTTCAAGCATGATTGGAATTTCAGAACAAAAATTAAAGCAAATTCTCCGTGCTGACCAAAAGCTAAAATCATTTGGTTTTGTGGATGAATCAAATGAACTTAATGATGACTTAATTGAATGTATTGAATCAAAATCAATTGACCCGTATTTTTCTGATTTTTTAAAGCCGATTGACTGCACTCATTCTTACAAATTGAATTCATTTTCTGTGAAAGAAGAATCGCAGGAAATTGTTTTGGATTTCTTAAAAGGGAAAAATTCAGTTTCAGTTCTTTTTTATGGAAAGCCAGGCTCTGGAAAAACTGAGCTTGCAAAATCATTATGCAAAGAATCTGGCAAAAACGCATATATTTTTAAAAATGAAGCAGAACTGAACAACAAAAACAATATGAATATTCTTTTAAAATTGAACTGCCTTCTTTCAATGGAAAAATCAAATTCCGTGATAATAATTGATGAAGCCGACTCTCTTTTGCAAACTAAAGATTGCAGTTTTTTTGGAATTACGATGCCGTCAAAATCAAAAGGCATTGTGAACAAAATGCTTGAAAACAACAAAGACAAAGTTATCTGGATTGTAAATCACACAAACCAGATTGATGAGTCAACACGCCGCCGCTTTGCATATTCTATTAAATTTGATTCAATGCCAGCAGTAACGCTCCGTTCAATTGCACAGAGCAAACTAAAAAGAATTTCAATTCAGGAAAATTCAAAATCAAAAATCCTTGATTTGTTTGATAAATATCAGCTGACTGGAACTTCTGTGGACAATGTCGCAAATGCTTTGTCAGAAATAAAATCTGATGATGAAAAAGAGCTTCTGATAAAAGCCGAAAATATTATGAAAGAAAATTCTTTGCTTTTGTACGGCAAACTTCAAAAAAATCTGAACATTGACAAAAGCTATGAGCCTGCTGCAATCAACGCTTCAATTTCCGAAGGAAAAATTGTAGAAATGGTAAAAAACGCTGTCCGCTACAATGAGGAAAATCCCGAAAACAAAGCTGGAATAAGAATGTTGTTTTATGGATTAAGCGGAACTGGAAAAACCGCTTTTGCCCGTTATATTTCTAAAGAGCTGAAAAAAGAAATTATCATAAAAAGAGCAAGCGATATTTTTTCGCCGTTCATTGGAATGAATGAAAAAAATATTGCAAAGGCTTTTAGTGAGGCAGAAAATTCAAATGCCGTTCTTGTGTTTGATGAAGCCGATTCGTTTTTTACTAGCCGCGAAAAAACAAATTTCAACTGGGAAAAAAGTGTTGTGAATGAATTTCTTACACAAATGGAAGATTTTTCTGGCATTTTGATTTGCACAACAAATTTAAAAAACATAATGGATTCTGCAATGCAAAGAAGATTTCACATTATGGTTGAGTTTAAGCCTTTGGAAAGTGATGGAATAAAGACTTTGCTGAAAAAATATTTTTCAAATTTTGATTTTTCACAAAAACAAATTGCAGAAATTGAAAATTTCAAAACTGCAACTCCAGGTGATTTTGGAACTCTTGCCGCAAGAATCCGCTTTATGAATTCAAAAGATATTTCTTCCGAATACATTTTTGCTGAGCTTAAAAAAATCCATGAAGAAAAGAAAAGCACTTGGGCTGATGAATATAATTCAAACAGAATTGGATTTATTGCATAAAAAATGTATCTGTCATTCCGAACTCGTTTCGGAATCTTTTTTGTAGATGCTGAATCAAGTTCAGCATGACAGTTTTTAGATATTGCTTAAAATATGGAGGAATTTATGAAAACAGTTTTGTACATTCATGGCTTCAATGGAAATCCGAAAGGCGGAACTTATGAAGGTCTTTGTTCATTTTTCGCCGGCAAGCCTGATTACAAGGTGATTTCTTTTCCTTTTCCAAAGCTCCACACTGATGCCAGTGAAACGCAGAATCAAATCAATCATCTTATAAAAACTTACAATGTGAAAATCCTTGTGGGTGCGTCTTTGGGCGGATTTTACGCGCTTTGCTGCAAGAAGTCAGTTTTTAAAATCGCGATAAATCCGTGCATGGTTCCGTCAAAAGAAATTCCGCTTTTAAAAGATAGAAATACTGGGAAGTCAATATATATAGAAGAAAATGTGATTTCAAAATGGAAGGAACTTGAAAAATATCAGCTGCCAAAATCAAGCAAGAACGCGTTCGGCATTTTTGGAAAAGAGGACGCGACTTTTCATTTTGATGAAAACCACAACTTTGAGCCTTTGTTTAGAAAATATTTTCCGAGCGACAATCATTTTTTAGATTCAGAGAATTCAGTTTTTGTTGAAGGCGAGCACAGTCTGAATCAGGAATCGATAAAAATTGGAATGGAAAAAGCAATTCAATATTTTGAAATGCTTGAAAAACCGCTTTGTGGCAAAACTTTTTCTTTTACAGTCAAAAATCTAAAAATCGAAGTCCGCTACACGAGCAAAGATTTTACCGCATCTTGCGATTCCGATTTTGGAAAATTGAGTTTTTATAGGCACATTATGTTTTGGCTGAAAAAAGTCTTTACAGAAGATTCAATCCGCTCGGAATACGGCGAGGAGATTTATGAAGAGTTTCCCGCCGCGATAAATTTTCTAAAAAGCAATCCGGACTTTGTGGAAAAGTCAAAATCTGAATATGAAAAAATAATTTCTCCGCTTGAAGAAATTGCACTTGAAGCAAGGAAAATAAAAAGCGAAAAGAAAAAACTTTTCAAGCAGGGAAAAATTACGATTAACGAATATTCTCCCGCCTGTGAACGCTGCAAAGGCGCAAATTTTGAAATCTGGAGAACGAAAGAAGATTTTGAAAGAAACCTTGCTGCAAAGACGAAACTTGACATTGGCATTCTGCAAAGTGTCTTGGAATTGTAAATTGGGACGCCAGCATTAGTCAAACTAATCAATTTCCGCAGAAAATTTGAATCGATTTTGTTCAGAATAAACGTTAAACTTTAGACATCAGACGTTAGGAAATAAAAGTCATGCTGAACCGAAGGTCGCCGTGGGCTACTTGTTCCAGCATCTGCTCGCGCAAAAAAGTAGATTCCGAAATGAATTCGGAATGACGGAAATATTTCAAAAGGAGCGAAAAATGAACTACAAAATCCGGCCATTCAAAAATGGCGAAGAAAAA
>CAZJHG010000078.1:0-4064 GCA_964545885.1 uncultured Muribaculaceae bacterium
GAAATATTATATATGTTGGTAAGGCTAAGGACTTAAATAAAAGATTATCTTCATATTTTAATAGGGTACATACCGGAAAAACTGCTAAAATGGTTAGTCTTATTGAAGATTTTCAGTATATAGTTGCTTCCTCAGAATTAGAAGCATTTATTATTGAAATTAATTTAATTAAAGAATTTAATCCTAAATATAATATTATGCTTACTGATGATAAAAGTTATCCTTATATTGAATATATTAGTGAACCTTATCCTAGGTTGAAAGTAGCTAGATATCTTAATGTAAAGAAAAAAGATGGTAAGAAGTTATTTGGACCTTATCCTAATGCTTATGCAGCTAGAAGAATAGTTAATTTACTTAATAGGTTATATCCTTTAAAAAAGTGTGATGGTTGTCCAAAAGAAGTTTGTCTTTATTATCATATAGGTGAATGTCTTGGGTATTGTAGTAAAGAGATAGATAAAGATAAAGTCAGTGATATGGAGCAGGAGATACTTTCTTTCTTAAGAGGAAATGATGAAATACTTAGAAAGAAAATTATGGATAAAATCAATAAATATAGTGAGACTTTAAATTTTGAGATGGCTTTGGAATTAAAGAAGGAATTAGAATATATAGACATTGTCTTGGATAAACAAAAAGTTGAGTTACATGATTTTGTTAATAGAGATGTTATATCTTATTATGTAGATAATGGTTATTTGTCTATTGAAATACTTTTTATACGTAATGGGAAGTTGTTAAATCATAAAAATGAAATATTTCCAATTAATTTGGATATTGAGGACGATGTTGAATATTATATTGCTAAGTTCTATAGTAGGAATGAAATACCTAAAGAAATATTAATTCCTGATACTTTAAATATTGATAATTTGAATTCTGTTATTAAGACTAATTTTTTGGTACCTCAAAAAGGTGTAAAGAAAGACTTGTTAATGATGGCTTATGACAACGCTAAATTAAATCTTAATAATAAATTTGAAGAAATTCAAAAAGATGAAACGAGAACAATTAAAGCTAATGAAGAATTGGCTAATATACTTGGAATGGATTCAATATATAGAATTGATGTGTTTGATAATTCTAATTTATTTGGTAGTTTTGCAGTATCAGGAATGGTAGTTTTTATAGATGGTAAACCTGCTAAAAGTGAATATCGTAAATATAAGGTATCTGTTGATGTAAACGATGATTATAATACTATGAAAGAAATTCTTTACAGGAGATATCAAAGAGCATTAGTAGATCAAAGTAATTTGCCTGATTTGATTATAGTAGATGGTGGAGAGAATCAAATAAGAGCTGCTAGAGAGGTATTGAGTCTGTTAAAATTAGATATTAATGTAGTTGGTTTGAAGAAAAATGATAAACATCGAACTAATGACTTGATTTCTTCTGATTTAAATGTTATTAATATAGATAGAATGAGTAACGTATTTCATTACTTAACTCGTATGCAAGATGAAGTTCATAGATTTACTATTAATTATCATAGGACTTTAAGAAGTAAAGGAAGTATTAGTAGTGTATTAGATGATATACCTGGTATTGGTGCTACTAGAAAAAAACAACTTATAAAGAAATTTGGTAGCGTTGCGAAAATGAAAGAGGCTTCATTGGAAGAAATAGAAGAAATACTACCGACTAATGTTGCAGAAGAATTAAAGAAATATTTGGATGAAAAATATAATAAAGAATAGAATGTGGTGTTGTTTATGAGAATAACTTATAAATTTGATAATGACGAAAAAAAGATTGATATAGATATGAAAGAATATTTAGTACCTAAAACAGTTGAAATATTTTTTAGAGAAGGGGACGCTATTTATGTTGATACCGGGGATTTTGTTTCGGTTAATCAATTATTATCTGAAACCTCTACTGGTATTAAAAATTATTCTTCTGTATCTGGAGTTGTTGAAAGGAAAAATGATTCACTTGTAATAACTAATGATTTTAAAGACTCTTCTATAAATAGCGATACATATGTCGATGATATTGGAGATATAAAGAAAGATGAATTATTTGATATATGTCAGAAATTAGGACTATCTTATGATAATAAATTGATTGTAGATAGATTTAAAGCTAATAATAAAATATTAGTAGTTAATTGTATGGATATAGAACCTTATCAATTTAATAGTAATTATTTATTTCAAGATAATGTTAAAAATTTACTTGATACTATTGATTTTTTATCTAAAAGACTTAATTTAGATGCTTATTTATTTTTAAGTAAGTATGATGATAATAATGTATATGCAGTTAAGACTTTGATTAGTAAGTATCCTCATTTGAATTTTATTACGTTTAATGATGTGTTCCCTTACAATAATAATGCTTTATTAGCTAAGAAGTATTTTAGAGAATATAAATTTGATGAAATATTATTTTTGGATACTGTGGCTTTATATAAAATATTTGTTGCTTTAAAAGAAAAACAAAGTGTTACCGATAAATATATTACTGTTGTGTTAGATGATACTTCGAAAGCTTATGTTATAAAGACTAAATATGGAGCTAATTTAAAAGAAGTACTAGAAAATAATATTAGTGAGAATTTTACTGATAAGGATATATTCTTAAATAATTTTATGAGAAAGACTAAATGTTCTAATATAGATGGAATAACAATTACAGATAATATTAAATCAATATTTATTTTTGAAAAAGATGGTAGTTGTCCTACTAAGTGTATTAAATGTGGAAGATGCGTTGATATATGCCCTGTTGGGATAAATCCGTTACGTAAAAAACTTGATTCTACTTGTATTAGATGTGGTTTATGTAACTATGTTTGTCCAGCAAATAGAAATCTAATTAGTAGGGAGAAAGAAATATGAAAAAGGGTTTTTTAAAGAAAAATAAAATATTTGGAATAAATGTGTTATATTTGTTAAGTGTATTGCCTATTATAATATTTTCTTTTTATAAAAATGGATATTTAGTATATAAAGAAGGTAGTTTGAGTTTATTTTTATCTACACAATATTTAGTTATTCCTATTATAATTATAATACTTAGTTATATATTTGAAATATATTATTATAATGGAATAAAAAAGGAAGATAATACAAATAATGTAATTAATTCTATTGTACCTTATATGAATGTATTATGTTATTTTGTTTGTGGGCCAGCTAATAAATTATATATAACTATTCCTATATTAATAGTTATTGATGTATTAATGAAATTTATTGATACAAAAGTTTCTGTTAATAGAGTTGCTTTATATAAATGTATTATATTTGGTATATTAAGTTTATTTAGTATGTATAGTAATCTTAATTATTATGAAGCTACTTTAAGCAGTTCAATTACTGAAGCTTCATCATTATTCTTGGGAATGGGAAGCGGAGAGATTGGTACTACTTCAACTTTACTTGCTATTGTTGGTTATTTAATATTATTATTTAATAAATATTATAAAAAGGAAATACCTATTATATGTTTTATTAGTTATGCTTTGATTTGTATTTTATTATATTTTGGTGGAGTAGTTAATTTTAATGAATTATTAGTTAATACTTTTAGTAGTGGATTTATGTTTGCGATAGTATTTGTTGCAACGTTATCTCCTGCTACTCCAGTAGTTAGAAGTGGTAAAATTATTTATTCTGTCTTAGTTGGTGTTATTAGTGCTGTAATGGTTAATTTAGTTGGATATAATATAGGTATTTATTTTACTATTTTAATAGCTGGTTTACTATCACCTGGATTAAATAGATTTAAAATTTCTATTGATTAAGAATGATTTATTTCATTCTTTTTTTTATGAAATTTAGATATTTTCAAAATAAAAAAGGAAATCAATATACCTACCTAGTAAATATAGGGTGAAGGGAGTGATTTTGTTATGAAGACAAATGACAGATTAAAAGGGCCCTATCACCTATGCAGGATATGGTATTTAAAGCTTTATGGGTCAATGGTGATCCAGATGTTAGAGAGTATTTAAATAGAATAATTTCTTATGTAGTTGGATTTGATATTAAAGATAATAATATTACATCAAATGAATTACCTATAACAAGTGAAAATAGTATAGCTAATAA
>CAZJHG010000079.1:0-4035 GCA_964545885.1 uncultured Muribaculaceae bacterium
GATACAGAGGTTTGTAAAATCACGAGTAGCGGCGAATTTGTCCGAATGTGGGACGCTCAGACGGTAAACAATTAAAGGAGGGTTATATATTATGTACGATTACAGAGAAGCAGTTAAAAACGATGTTTTGGAGTATATCCGAAATGAAATTGATTTTTCCGAATTTGATACACTGGACGAACTGGAAGAAAAATTAAACGATGATTTGTGGACAGTTGACAGCGTAACAGGTAACGGGAGCGGTAGTTATACTTTCAACAGATGGCAAGCGGAAGAATATGTTTCCGACGGTATGGAAGAACTGCGAGAAGCCTTACGGGAGTTCGACACGCCGCCCGAAGATATAGCCGAAAAATTTCTTAATGAAGATTGGGAATATTTTGACGTAACAATCCGTTGTTATTTGTTAGGCGAGTGTATTACTGCCGCACTTGAAGAAATAGAAAACGAGTTTGGCGAAGTACACGAAGATGAGGAGGAATAAAATGATGAATATTGATAGTACTATGAAAGAATTAGCCGAATATATCCGAATGGGTGAAGAAATAGCCGCAAATATTGAAGCACTGAAAGACCAGTTAAAACAGTATATGCAAGAGACAGGCGCGGAGGTTTTGACAGGCACAGAGCATAAAGCCACATACAAAACCGTTGCAAGCTCCCGAATTGATACAACGGCATTAAAAAAGGACAGCCCCGAAATAGCCGCCAAATATACCCGAACAACAGAAAGCCGCCGCTTTACATTCGCATAATATGGAGGTTTGATATAATGACGCTTATTTGTATATTGCTTTTTCCTATTGTGGTATTAGCTGAGTTACTTAAAATCAATAGATAATATAAAGCCCCTGCTATAATGTGGGGGCTTTTCCTATGCCCTTTATAGCCCTTTACAGGGCTTTTCTTTTTGCGGTGGTATTCTCATACCATCGGCACGACAAACGAGCTACAGAGGGCAACAGGCAAGCTATAGCGGGGTTGTTCTGCTGTCTTTGGGGTGTAGTTTATTGACAGGGGCGCGGGCTACTGTTTTTAGGGTTGTTTTCTGCTTTTTAGTTGTACTGTCACAGGCTGAAAAGCCTATTGACAGTAGACAGAATAGCCGGACAGCATACCCGCCGGAGGGGGAAACAGACCCCGCCCACACAGGGGCAGGAAGTAGTCTGAGTACCCGAAAATTTCAAAAAGACCTCAGAAATATCTTGACAGTCAGAAATATCTGTGCTATAATTGAATCTGTTGAAAGGAGATGTTACTGTGAATACAATGACTGCTGTAAAAGAAATTATGAAACTCAGAGAAGTAAAACCCTCTATGCTCTGTGACAGGCTTGGTATTAAATCAAATGTTCTATCAGAGCGATTCAAACAAGAAAATATAAGTATAACCAAACTGAATGAAATGCTTAAAGCAATGGATTATAAAATTGTTCTCGTACCAAGAAATACTCGTCTTCCCGAAAATGGGTTTGAGGTTGGGTCTGAATAAATACTTTTAGGGAACTTAGGGAAGTTTTTGACAAGGTTTTATGTATAGAAAAATAAATATACTAAGACACCCTATAGAGATATAGGGATAAATTTCTTCCCTAAATTCCCCACTCGTTAGGAAAGGAGTTGAGAAAATGATTTACGGTTATGCTCGTGTTTCCTCCATAGGTCAAGCAAAAGATGGGAATAGTATTGAAGCACAAACGCTTGTCTTACAGGAACGAGGGTGTGACGTTGTTTATTCAGAAGCATATACAGGAATAACCACAGACCGCCCCGAACTCAAGAAAATTCTCGCCAAAATAGAAAAAGGCGATACTTTGATGGTTACTAAGTTAGACAGATTTTCTCGCTCTGCCACAGAGGGTGTGGCTCTTATCAAGGAGTTGCACGAAAAAGGTGTCGTTATTGAAATTCTTAATATGGGGCGTGCAGATAACACCCCTATGGGAAAATTGATGGTTACAATGCTCCTTGCGTTTGCAGAGTTTGAACACGACCAAATTATCGAAAGATTATATACGGGTAAAGTAGTCGCAAAAGCTCACGGAAAGAAAACAGATGGAAGATATAAAAAATGTCCTGTCGATTTCACTGTTTATTTATCTCGTTGGCAAAATGGTGAAATCACTGTCAAACAGGCTTGCGAAGAAATGGGTATCTGTCGTGCAACTTGGTATGCACGATTGAAAGAATGTTTAGGAGGTATATAAATGACAACTTTTTTATGGATTATGCTCAGTGGCATAGTATTGGGTTTTATCGGTTTTATAATATTTTTATTGACAAAAAAGAGATTAGGAACAATATTATCCCTATGTCTTTGTATTGCTTGCGTTATTTTCTTTGCCGTTGATATTTCTATCAATCCGATTAAAAATTCGGAACTTGTTTCGCAATCTGCACAAGAGCTTGATTTTTCAGAAATGGTAAGCGAGTATCGTACCAATGAAATTCGAGCGAAAGACACTTATCACGATAACCGATATAAGATAACCGCGGAGGTGGTCGGTATCGAACAGGCAGGATTGCGAGAGGGATATTCGGGTTATAACGTCGAAATGATAATAGTCCTCGATGATGAGGAGTTTGACCTGTGTGCGAACTTTCAAAGTGATTTGAAAGACGAAGTGATGGAATTAAGTATAGGTGATATACTAACTTTCACAGGTAAATGTGTAGCTCCCGAATTGTGGTATAACTGCACAATTGTAAATGTTAATTAAACAAGAAATGATTTAGTGGGTGCATAATTGCAAGGGCGAAAGCTCAAACAGTTATGCACCTTTTCTTTTTACAGGAGGTATTATGGGAAAAAGTCACGGATTATCTCATACACGGCTTTATCGTATATGGGAGGGTATGAAATCTCGTTGCTATCGAACAGACAATGTTAATTACGACCGATATGGTGGCAGAGGTATTAGTATCTGCAAAGAGTGGTTAGACGATTTCGTTGTGTTCTATAATTGGGCAATTCAACACGGGTATAACGAAAATTTGACTATTGACAGGGAAGATAATTCTAAAGGATATACTCCTCAGAATTGTCGATGGGTCACAATACGAGAGCAAAATATAAACCGAAAACACACCCCTCGAAAGCGTGTTATTATTTGGACTATTGACGGGGTAAAGAAAACCGCACTTGAATGGTGTGAGCAATATGGAATTTCTTATCAGACAGTACGCTATCGTATAAACAAAATGGGTATGACACCTTATGAAGCGCTTACCTCGATTGTTTATACTGGCAGACCACGAAAAGAGGGATAAACAATGGAAAAATTATTATCGAAAATCTTGGAAAAAATAAAAAAGGACTCCTATCTGTTTCAAACTTGGGAGGATTTGCTGTATATGAGCAAAGAAGCTATGAAAGAGGACATTCCTCTCGGTGTAAGGTATCTTAAGCTCCTCTCTGCTGAATGTGAACGAGCTATCAGCAATCCTCTTTCCTCTGAGCAGGAAGTTAAGGAGCTATATGGACTGCACAAGAGAGTTCTACTCGCCACCGCACCATACGATTTTGACTCTTACCTGCTCTATGTGGAGTGGAACAGAGAACCAAGCAAGAAGTTCTATCCTCCCCGCCGAAAGGTGCTGAAACAGGTGGTAGATTCTCTACAGGAGCTTGCAGACGATAAACTCGACCTGCTTGCAGTCTCCCTCCCGCCCGGCAGTGGCAAAACCACCCTTGCTATCTTTTACCTCACTTGGCTCGGAGGGAAAATTCCGAATGAACCTATGCTGACAGGTAGCCACTCCAACTCATTTGTACGAGGTGTGTATGATGAGTGCTTGCGAATTTTTGACGCAAACGGTGATTACCTGTGGCACGATGTTTTTCCCGATATACAGGTGACAAATACCAATGCCAAGGATTGCAGAATCGACCTCGACAAGAGACAACGTTTTGAAACATTGGAGTTTACCTCTATCGGTACTGGTAATGCAGGTCTGTATCGTGCGGCTACTCTCCTCTATTGTGATGACTTGGTATCGGGTATCGAGGTTGCACTGTCCAAGGAACGATTGGATA
>CAZJHG010000080.1:0-3979 GCA_964545885.1 uncultured Muribaculaceae bacterium
AATTAAAAAATAGTGTCGATGTTTTAGCTAATAATATTAATCACCCTAGCGATTTCTTAGTAAGATGTTACGTTGATAATATCTTAAGAGCAATAATTAAATAAGAGGATGCTATGTTAAAACTTAATTCAACAGGACAATTAACAGAAAACACATATGATTTAGCAAACGATCCAAAACATTCAACTTTATTTGGAACAGGTAATGGATATTTTGGTGTTCGTGGCTCACTTGAAGAATTTGGAGCGGTTTTTATTCAAGGTACTTATATAAGAGGTGTATTTGATTCAATCATTGAAATTCCTATTACTTTTGTTGATAACGAATACATGAAAAAATATTATTTTGACGAACAAAAATTAAAAGAATTTGAATATGAAGATTCATGTATCAATATCTGTGATTTTTTACACTTGAGAATAAAAATTGGTGAAAAAACTTTCTATCCATGGGAAGGAAAAATAATATTATGGGAAAGAACTTTAGATACCGATGATGGAAGTTTAGTAAGAAAAGTTATTTGGGATGATGGTGAAGGAAATCAAACAAAAATAGTTTTTAAGCGATTTGCGTCTTTTTCTGAAAATCACTTATACATTATAAATTGTAAAATAAATGCTTTAAATCATAATCTAAAAATTACAGTGCAAGCAGGCGTTGATACATTTGTTAAAACGAATGGTCAAAAAAAATCAAAAGTAAAAAGTGTTGAACAAACATTAAAAGAAACAAAAATAATTTTTGAAAAAATGGCAAAATATGGACATCAAGTTGCTTTAAATTATTCGGCGACTTTCACAGGTTTTGATGAATCTTCTCATCAAAACAAATACGATGATGGCATATATTATGATGAAATTACTGGAACAGAAAAAGAGTTAGAAATTACAAAAAAAGTATTAATGTATGCAAATGTCGATACAAAGAATTTTATTAGCAAATTAAATGCATTATCAAAAAAATATCAATTATTATCGTATGAAGAAATTTATCTTAAACATTTAAAAGCATATTCAGATGCCTTTAAAAAAATAGACATAAAAATTAAAGGTGATGATGAATTAGATGGATATCTTCGTTATGCAAATTATCAAACTTTAATAGGTTTTGATCGATTAGAAAAAGTCCATAGTTTAAGCGCAAAAAACTTAACCGCAGAAAAATATAATCAATTTGTTTGGTGGGACTGCGAAATATACCAAGAACCAATATTTTTTGCGACATTCCCTAAAGAATCATTAGCTTTATTAGAATATCGCTATAACCGCTTAGATGCAGCAATTGAAAATGCTAAATTATTAAATGAGAAAGGCGCAAAATTTGCTTTTTGTTCCTCAGTTACAGGGTCGGAAAATGTATGGATTTATGCTAGACATCCATTTTTACAAATTCATATCAATTCTGATATTGCTTATAGTGTGATTAATTATTTTCATCACACATTAGATGAAGATTTTTTAATAAATAAAGGATTAAAAATTAATCTTGAAGTAATGCGATATTTTGCTAATAAGTTAGAAAAAATAGACGGAAAATATCATTTAAATAATGTAACAGGTACTGATGAACATCATCCTTACATCAATGACAATGCATATACTAATTACACTATAAATTATATTTTTAATGAATCAATGAAATATATCAAAAAATATTCGTTAATTGAAAAGCTTAATATTATGAAAGAAGAAGAACAATTATTTATTGATATATGCAATAATATGGAATTGCCATTAGAAGAAAATGGAATGATTCCACAATTTGCAGGATACTTTGAATTAAGTCCGACATTAGAATTAGCTGGATCAGGTGCTGGAACATCATTCCAAATGAAACAAGCAGGTTTATATCATAAATCACAAGTAATAAAACAACCAGATGTTTTAGTTGCCTATACATATTTAAACATTAATATGCCAGGAAATTATAAAGATAACTTTGAATATTATGAAAAAATGTGTGAAGCTTCTTCATCTCTTACATATCCAGTTCATGCGATTAGTGCAATCGATAACGCTGATGATGAAAAATTTTATGATTATCTAATGAAGTCAATAAAAATTGATATTCTTGATATGCATAATTGTGCGTATCAAGGCGTTCATGCGGCATCAATGGCTGGTGGATGGTATGGAATATATCGAGGATTATTTGGCTTTGAAGCACATGAAGATTATTTAATAATTAATCCACATTATACAAATAAATTTCAAAGTGTAAAAATAAATTTTTATTACCATGGAAACAAAGTAGAAGCAATACTTGATAATAAAAAGCATACGTTGATGATAAAATCAAATGGTGATTTCTATCTAAAACAAAAAAATAATCAGGAATTGATTAAACATAATAAAAAAACAATAGTCAAAGGTGAAAAAAATGATTAAAGCAGTAATTTTTGATTTAGATGGAGTAATTGTTTCAACTGATCATTATCATTATCTAGCATGGAAAAAACTTGCAGATGAATACAATATTGAATTTAATGAAAAGATTAATGAACGCTTACGCGGTATTTCTAGAAGTCAAAGTTTAGAAATTATCCTAGAAAAAACAAATAAAATTTTTTCAAATGATGAAAAAAATAAAATGTTAGAATATAAAAATAAATTATATGTAGAATATATTAAAACAATGAAAAAAAGCGATGTAAGTTTTGATGTTATAGAAATAATTAATTATTTAAAAAATAATAATATCAAAATTGCAATTGGGTCATCTAGTAAAAACACAATGACAATCTTAAAACAAATTTGCTTAATTAACGAATTTGATGCAATAATTGATGGCAATATGATTACAAAAAGTAAACCTGATCCTGAGGTATTTTTAAAGGCAGGTGCAGCATTAAATACAATGCCATCTGAATGTCTAGTTGTAGAAGATGCGATTGCAGGAATTGATGCAGGAGTTGCAGCCAAAATGCAAACTCTTGCTGTGGGTTCAGCAAAAAACTATCAAAAAGCGACATACGCTATGGAAAAATTAGATAGTCAAAAATTTATTAAAATTATACAAGGAGGAAAAAAAGAAAAATGAAAAAGAATTTTATAGCAACAATATTTTTCATATCAATTTTAATTCTAGCATCATGCGGAAGTAGAACAGATGATGGAAAAAATAATGGCTATACAGGTGATGAAAAAGTCATAACAATTGATGGCGGCGGAGATATAGGTAATTTCAACACAACAGCTATTATGACAGAATCGGAAGCAAATCCTTTTCCATATAATACATTAGAAATATTATGCAAAGAATGGGAAAAAACACATAAAGGATATCGTGTTCAAATTCAACCTACATCTGCAGGTGGTGATCGTGGAGTTTTAGTTCCACAATTAAATCAAAAAATGTCTGCCCAAATTTTATACCAAAGTGGAACAGTTATTAATACAGACTTAAACAAAGGATATTATGTTGATTTAACTGATGCCTTAAATGGTAAAAATAAATATGCAACAGAGTTTAATTCATGGTTAGATGTTTATGGTGGAGAAATACTAGCTGCATCAGATGGTAGATATTATTGTGTTCAATTAGAAAGAATTCCAGTTGGAATTATGTATAATAAAGAAATCTTTGAAAAATTAAATTTATCAATACCAACAACTTATGCAGAATTCTTAGAAACTTGTCAAAAAATTATCGATGGTGGTTATGATGCTTATCATACAACATATACTTGGTATGATATAGTTTTAGAGTCAAATATATTTTCTGGAATTATGGATCAAGTTGATGTTTTAAGAAAAGATGGAAAAGTTGATACAGAAGAATTATGTAGAGCTTATGATTTAGGAATTTGGAAACCTACTGCAGAAGAAAACACAGCATATTATGATTATATTAAATTATGTAAAGAAAAAACAAAATATTATCCAGGATATGCAGATGGATCATGGCAAACATATGATGCAATTGCAAACTTTGCATTAGGAAAACTTGCAATGATTGAAGCAACCGGAAAAGAAATGCG
>CAZJHG010000081.1:0-3843 GCA_964545885.1 uncultured Muribaculaceae bacterium
AATGTTTTAAATGTCGAAGATTCTATTTTTGAATTAAAAACAATTTTAGGTTATTTTGATAATATTTATAATGATTTTGATAAAGAAAAACAAGCTAGAAGAATATTTGAAGAATATATAAGAAAAATATTGGTTAAAGCTAATAAGCTAGAAAAAATTAATAATGGCTTATATCGTAAATTAGATATTATTAAATATAGTTATGATTTAACCGATGAAGATGTTAAGGTAATTGAAATAATTAAACAAGAGTTAATTCAAATTAAAAATGATTATAGTGAGATAGTTGATGCACATCGTAATAAATCTTTTGCTTATACTAGATTAGGTAAAGAAATGGAAAGACTTAATATGAAATTATCTGCTACTGAAGAAAAACTTGAAGTTGCTTTAAGAAGCCTTGGTAGTTTAGAAGAAGATGAACAAAGAGCTCATGAACAATTAGAGGAAATAAAAGAAATTTTAACTAAAGCTAAAGTTAGAATAGATAGTTATAAGTTACCAGTTATACCTAATAGTTATTATGTTCAATTAAGTGAAGCTAATGTTGCTATTAAAGAAATGATAAAAGAAATGAACAAGAAACCTGTATCTATTAAAACCCTAAATATTAGAGTGGATACAGCTAGAGATTTAGTTTTGAAATTATATAATACGTCTAATGAAATAGTTAAGACTGCTGCTATGTTTGAAGTTGCTGTTGTTTACGGAAATAGATATAGACCGGTTAATAAAAACTTGGAATTGGAATTAACTAGAGCAGAAGATTTATTCTATAATGGTGAATATAAGAAAGCTTTGGAAAGTACAATAAGAGCGATTAATGTAATTGAGCCTGGTATTCAAAATAAATTAATTGATTCATTAAGAAGATAGTACTACTATCTTTTTCTTTTGGTTAAAAATCTTGATTTAAGAGAGCTATTAATCTATAATTATGATAGGTGATTAGTTATGATATATTTAGATTATTCGGCAACAACACCCGTTTCTTATGATGTGCTTGATAGTTATAATAAAGCAACTAGAGATTATATGGGAAATGCTAATTCAATACATGCTTTAGGAGTAAAATCTAAAGTATTATTAAATAGTGCGACAAAACCATTATGTGAGTTGTTTAATATACAAGAAGAAGAATTAATATATACTAGCGGGGCTACTGAGTCTAATAATATGGCTTTAAAAGGAGTGGCATTGGCTTATAAGAATAGAGGAAATCATATAATAGTATCTAAATTAGAACATCCTTCTATTTATAGTATTTGTGATTTTTTAACAACTCAAGGCTTTGAAATTAGTTATGTTAATAATGATAAAGAAGGACTTGTTGATATTGAAGATTTAAAGAATCTTATTAGACCAGAAACTATTTTAGTAAGTATATGTGCTGTTAATAGTGAAGTTGGAATAAGACAACCTTTAAAAACATTAAGACAAATTATAAAGAAAGAAAATCCTAATACAGTATTTCATAGTGATATGACTCAAGCTATTGGTAAGATTGCAGTTAATATGCATGATGTTGATATGGCGTCAATGAGTGGACATAAAATATTTGGTCCTAAAGGAATTGGCTTTTTGTATAAGAATAGTAAAGTTAATCTTGTTCCTTTAATACATGGTTCTGGTAAATTTAATGATTTAAGAAGTGGAACTCCAGCTTTACCACTTATTGTGGCATTATCTAAAGCTTGTAGGATTGCTTTAACTGATTTAGAGAAAAAAGAACTGGCTGTTAAAAAGTTAAATGATAGAATATGTGATGAGTTATCTAGTATTGAAGGAGTTACTTTAAATAAAACTAAGTATTCAATACCACATATTTTAAATATTAGTTTTGATAATATTAGACCAGAAACTTTTATTCATTCTATGGAAGATGATGAAATTTATTTAAGTACTAATACGGCTTGTTCATCAGGAGAGCTTAGTACTTCAGTAATGGCTATATATAATGATAAAAAAAGGGCTATGTCAACTATTAGAATAAGTCTTAGTTATGTTACTACAAATCAAGAAATTACTAAGTTTTTAAATTTATTTAAGGTAAAGTATAAGGAACTTAATACTTTGATGAGAGGTGATAATTAATGAAGAAATTATTTGGATTATGTTTATGTGCAATGTTTTTGTGTAGTTGTGGTACTGATACTAAAAAGGATATTGTGGTAGTACAAGAAGTTAAATGTTCAGAAGCAATGAATTTAGTTGAAGATGGAGCTGTTTTAATTGATGTTAGAACTATTGCTGAATATAGTTCTGGTCATTTAGATGATGCTATTAATATTCCAGTTGAAGTTATTGCTGATCAAATAGAAAGTAAAGTTTCAGATAAAGATACTAAAATAGTTGTATATTGTAGGAGTGGTAATAGAAGTGCTACTGCCGGACAAACACTTATCGATATGGGTTATACAAATGTTTATGATTTAGGTGCGATGAGTAATTGTGCTGAATAGAAAATGGGCTTATATAATTGAGTCCTTTTTTTGTTGTAATTTTTTATGTTTATGATATACTTTTATTTGAGTTTTGGAGTGATAATATGGAAAAACTTATTATGGTAAAATATGGGGAGTTATCTACTAAAAAAGCTAATATTAATATGTTTTTGAAACAATTAAAAGTTAATGTTGGTAAAGCATTAGAAGGAATGAATGTTGAAATTAAATTTGATAAAGGTAGAATGTTTATTGAATTAAATGAAGATAATTTTGAAGATGTTAGTAAAGCTTTAAAGAGTGTATTTGGTATTCATGAATATAATATTGCTTATAAATTAGATACAAGGAAACCTGATGAAATAGGAGAAGCTGTTTTAAATTTAGTTAAGGAATATGAATTTAATACTTTTAAAGTTGTTACTAAGAGAAGTGATAAAAAATTTCCGCTTGATAGTATGGAATTTAGTCGTAAAATAGGTGGAATTATTTTAAAAGGTTTAGGTAATAAAACAGTAGATGTTCATAACCCAGAATTAATGGTTAATATAGAAATTAGAATTGATGCAGTTTATGTTTATTTTAATAGTGAGAGAGGAATAGGTGGTTATCCTGTTGGAGTAGCTGGTAAGGGCTTACTTATGTTATCTGGTGGGATTGATTCTCCAGTAGCTGGATATCTTGCTATTAAAAGAGGAGTTAAGCTAGAGTGTGTTTATTATGAAAGTCCTCCTCATACTAGTATAGAAGCTAAGAATAAAGTTATTGAACTTGCGAGAAAATTAGCTGTTTATAATAATGATATTAAACTACATGTAATTAAGTTTACAGAGATACAAACTGCTATTTATCAAAATTGTCCTCATGAATATTTAATTACTATTATGAGACGTATGATGTATAGAATAGCGGAAAGAATAGCTAGAATGAATAATTGTAAGATAGTTGTAAATGGGGAAAGTATAGGACAGGTAGCTAGTCAAACTTTAAATAGTATGAATGTTATTAATGAAGTAGTTAAGATACCAGTTATTAGACCAGTTGCTTGTTTTGATAAATTAGAAATTATTGATGTAGCTAAGAAGATTGATACTTATGAAACAAGTATTTTGCCTTTTGAGGATTGTTGTACTATTTTTGTACCAGAGCATCCTGTTATTAATCCAACTTTTGAAAATGCGAGAGAGTATGAAAGGATGATTGATTTTGAGCAGATGATATATGAGGCAATTAAGGAACATGAAGTTATTAGAATAAAGACTAATGATAAAATAGAAGAGTTTGAAGATTTACTTTAGGCTCTTTTTTTAGTTTTTTTAAATATTTAAAAGGAAATCAATGTACCTACCTAGTAAATATAGGGTGAAAGGAGTAATTTTATATATGAAAAAAAGTAAAA
>CAZJHG010000082.1:0-3712 GCA_964545885.1 uncultured Muribaculaceae bacterium
ATCTTTATTTCAAATACAAAGTTCTCGCACTTTCCAAATATTCCGAGAAGTCGTCTACTGAATAATCGCGGATTGTAAGATGATTCGTGAATTTCACAAAATCAATCTGCCGCTTAGAATCTGGATAAATCGAAGGCGCGACAAACACGCACTGAGCGTCAAAATTGTTTTCCTTTATGAAGTCCTGTAAGTGCCGCTCAATCGGCCAGATTTCCATCATCGTCTGCGTTCTGCCTTCCGCCATTGTGACTTCCACAAGAACGCCGTTTCCATTTTCAAAGCACTCAATGTCGCCCTTGTTTCCGCCTGCTGTGGAAGTTGGCAATCCTGTGTCGTCGCAGGAATAGTTGGGCTTTACAACTACATTTGGAAGTTTTGATTTTATTGCAAGCGCAGTTAAAAATTCCAGACGTACTGGAGAAGCAAGAAATTTCAGCACATCGTCCTTTGAGCTTTTTCGGCTTGCGAGAATGTGAATCTCGTCTTTTATCTTGCTCCACTCGTAAGTTTTGAGCCATTCAGAAAGCAAGTCGTCTGTCTGTTCGGAAGTGAATTCTTCCGCTTTTTGAGAAATCAGGTTTCCGTCGATTTTTGACATATAGACGAAATACTTGTGCTCGTCCGTGAAGCGTTCATAGTCGGCGTAGTTTTCAAGAATGTACTCGACTTTTTTATCTTCGTTGTGGTTGATGTCGATGAATCTTCCCGCGCCGCGAAGAGAAATCAAACCGCTCATTCTCATCTTGCGGATGAACTCGTCAACGTAGTCGCCCATAATTGACTTAGTTTCAAACTTCTTGTACTTGCCTTGCATAATTTCGTTGATGCAGATGCTGATTATTGTTTCATCGCTCGGATTGTAGCCGAAATTTTTGCGAAGCTCCTTTATCCGAAGATACAAAGAGGAAGCGTTGTTGTCTTTCCAAAAAAGTAAAAGCGGAATTTCTTTCCGAGAGATTCCACAGTTGTTGCCGCAGTCAGAGTCAGCGTTTATGAGGCGGATTGTCTGTAAAAGCAAGATGAGCGGAATGTTGTCATTCAAGACTTTTACAAACGGATTTGCTCTTTGCGAACGTGCGAGCGACTGTAAGAAAACGGACTGTTCACGTTCTGGATTTTTTAGATTGAGAGAAATTTCATTGTTTCCGCCGATTTGAACATCGACAATATCAGCAAGAATATTTCCAAGTTCGGAAAATTCAATCTTTTCCCCGACTTTGAAATACACAAATCCGAATTCTTTTGCTAAATCAAAAATTGTCGCAAATCTTGACGGATACCCCCAGCCAAATCCAGCTTCTTTATGCTTCTGCGGATTGTCGGTTATGATTTTTGAAACAGTCTTGTCATCTAAAAGACTGACCGCAAATTCTCCGCCCGGCGTTTGTTTCCAGATTGATTTTACTTCATCAGAAACTTTCATCGGACGGTAAAGTCCGTATTTTATAAGCTCGCCCACGATTTTAACCGCAAGTTCATTTGTCAAAACTTGTCCGTCAAACTTCTTCAGGACGAAAAGATTGTATTTTATCCGCTCAGGATTTCTTACAGTTGTTGTGTACAAAAGCGGTTTATATTCTGCGTTTCTTTCCTTAGTCGCCATAGTTTGTAATTAAAACCTCCGAAAAAGATTTGATTGTATTGTCGTGGTAATTTATGTAGTTGCTCTTTATTGGATAAATATTATATTTTTTTGCCCAAAGAGAAAGTTTTTCATTCGTCTTGCCTTTGTATTCAACAACATCAGAAAGAGCAAATCTTATTTTTCTTGAATTTAAGTCATCCAAAATTTCAAACAGTTCGTCGTCGTCTTTCTGATTCCAAAGCTTATTGTACTCGCTCGAAGTAATCAGATATGGCGGGTCAAGATAGACAAAATCATTATTTTCAAAATTGATTTGCTCAAGAAATTTCTTGTAATCAAGATTGAACCATTTTATATTTTTCTGATTTGTAAGATTTATGTAGTTTTCAAGCGCATTATTTACATTTTTGTTGAAGTCAACATTTCCAACTGGAAGATTGAATTTTCCTTCGCGGTTGAAGCGGAGCATGTGGTTAAAACCGTAAATCAAAAGCAGATACAAATCCGCCAAATCTTTTGTTTTTTGTGAATTAAAATCATCACGAAGTTTTAAGTAAGATTCTTTGTTGTAGCGGGCGAAATAGGTTTTCACATATTTTTCTTTGAGTTCTTTTGGAATCACATCGGATTTGAGCGAGCAAGAAAAACCGTGTTTTTCAATTTTAGAAAAAAGAATTTCGAGCAATGAATCAAGGTTCTTGAAACTTGAAAGATATTTGTGAAGGCTGATTATATTTGTGTCAATGTCGTTCAAAAAGAATTCATTTGCCTGCGTGTTCATAAAAACTGAACCGCCGCCGACAAAAGGCTCGATGAATTTATTTATATCTTTGGGGAAATATTTTTTGAGTTCCGGAACTAGTTTATATTTGTCGCCAGTATAAAATAAAGGTGAGCGGAAAACTTTTTCTTTTTTCATTTTACCTTTGTGATGTAAAGAAGTTCTTGGTGATTTTTCAAGTCAGTTTTGCCGGCATTAAAAAATCTGTAGTCTTTCGCAAATCTTTTTGTCTCGCCTTTTGCGTTCAGAATTTCTTCAATTTGTTCAAGCGTGATTTTGTTTCTTGAGCTTCCGCTTTTTGAGTTGTAAGTGTTGTTGTAGGAAACTGCAAGATATTTTGCGTCAAGGTTTTGAATCAAGTCTGCGAATACTTCTGGAGCGTGAGAATTGCAGTAGTTGCTCATATTTTCAAGCGGAGGCTTTTTTGCCGTTCCTATGAGTTCAGGCTTGTCCCATTTTACCAAAGTTTCATAAACATGATAAAAGCGGCTGTACTGGCGCGAATTGTAAGGCGGGTCGATGTAGACTAAATCTGATTTTATTTCACGTGCAAGTTTGTTTGAATCCTCGCGGAAAATCTTTATATTTGGGAAACGCTGTGCGTCAATCATTCTAAGGTTTAACGGAGTCGGTTTGATTGGCTTTTTGATGTACGCCTCGAAATGTCCGAGCGTGTTTGCCGTCTTGTCAATCGAATACATCAGGCTAGCAAGCAGAATCGCATATTCTTTTTCAGTAAGATTGTTTTTGTTTGCCTCAATGTCCTCACGGATAAATCCAATTAACTTTGACTTTTCATAGTCAAAATATTTTCCGCCGAAGTTTTCCGAAAAATAATTGTCGTCAATTTTTGAAGAATCAAGCGCATTGTATTCAGAAAGTTTACTTGCAACTTTTTCTTTGTTCCATTCTGAATCTTCAAAAAATGCCTTGTAGATTATGTTGTTTGAAAAAAGAAAGTCATTTACAATCACATTCTCATAAAGTCCGAGCATCCGCTTTGCCACAACGCCTGTTCCAGCGAAAATGTCCGCCGCAGTTTTTACATTTTTAGTTTCGCGTGCGATAATTTTAAAAATCCAGTCAGCAAGTTTCTGCTTGCATCCGATGTAGCGGCGGCTTTCAAGTGCGATTGAATGTGCAACGGAATCTCGCTCCAATGTGTGAATCCTTCTTGCTTCAATCAATGGAAACTTGTGAGAAAACTGTTTGTTTTTTATGGCTGTTGCTGTTTGCATTAATTTTTGCTTCCTGATTTTTTTTATTTTAGTTCAAAAAACTCAAAAAATCTATATATGCAAAATTTGAAAAATGCTATGTTCTTTTCATTGCGAATTTTTTGCTTT
>CAZJHG010000083.1:0-3608 GCA_964545885.1 uncultured Muribaculaceae bacterium
TAAAACTAACTCATAAAAAACGAGCGCTTTTTGCCAACTTTCGGCGAAGCGCTCGTATATTTTTGAGAGACAATATGGCGGGCTCACCCGTAGGATGAGCGCCAATGTGTCGGCGTGTTTGGAATCGCCGACAGAGGGGAATCGCGTGCACCGCGGAGGTGCTTATAAGCATCGGCGAGGCAATGAGCTTTTCGGCGACCTTCAGGCGTGAGCAGGCACGGGGCAACTTCGCGCTGAATGCCTTCGAGTTTGAGGACAACAAGTCACAAAATAAGGCCTTTGTCGGCCGGGTGGCCGAGAAGATAGCGATCGATACGGACGAGGATGTTGACGTTGTTATGACCAGGCTGATGAATCAGATAGGCCGGACGGTCGCAGAGGTGGAAAAGCAGCTGACGGCCGAGGACATGGCACTCATGAAGCTGGGCGAGACCTTCTTCGAGAAGTCCAAGCAGCTCAAGATGGCGACTGACATGACGCTTTACGGCAAGACGAACGTGATCTCGGGCTACTATTTCCCGCTCATACGGTCGAGCCTGAGCCGCGACGCCAACTATATTGACGCCGGGGCCGTGGAGTTCAGTCCCTCCACCCGCAATTTCTCATGGAACAAGCGCACGATCAAAAACGCGAGTGGGCGCCTGGTCATACGTGATTATCTGCGCGTGATCGAGGGGCATGCGGACCAGCTGGCGACATATGCCTACATGACTATCCCGGTGCAGAATATGCAGCGTGTGCTCAACACGCGGCTGGAGGTCTCCGTAAACGACTGCAGCACGGCGCGCGAGGTGATAACGCGTGAGGTGTACAGCAGCTTTGACAAGTACGTCTCAAAGCTGTTCTCGGACATCCAGGGGCGAAAGCGGGTCGGCAACGAGCTCGATGCCAAGATCGAATCCTTCCTCGGGCGCTCCTTCACCAACGTGCTGTGGCTCAATGTGCAGTCGATGCTCAAGCAGTTTGCCTCGGCCTGCCTCGCCTTCGGGTATGTCTCGCCGACGTCGTGGAGCCGCGGTCTGCTGCCGCGAAACCGCGAGGAGATGACCAAATACAGCAAGGCCGCATTCATACGCACCAACGACGCGGCGCTGGCCTCCTCGCACACGGGGCTTAATGTGTCCTATCTCGCCGGTAAGACGATGGGGACGCTGAAGCTCGGAGATATGGCCGTGACACAGCTGATGTGGTCCATGTGCCAGTGCCAGGTAGAGGAATCGCTCGGGCTGAGCATCGGCACGGTCGAGAACATGACCAAGGCAGGCGAGATGCTGGACTACCTCATATCCAAATGCCAGGACACCAGCGATGCGACGAGCAAGTCGGCACTGGCGCGCACAGACAATCGCCTGTGGCAGATGACGACGCTGTTCCGCAGCCAGGTCGGCAAGACCTACTCGGAGCTGGTCTCCTCCGCATGGGCGCTGTATGACATACACCACCGCCGCGCGGCCGGTGAGACTGTGACGGACACGGAGCTGAAGCAGGCGCAAAAGCACGCGGCCAAGCTGATGACGGGCTTCGTGATGTCCTCGGTCTTCACGGCGACCGTGGCTGCGCTCATATCCAAGCTGCGTGGCAATTCCGATGACGATACGGCCGCGGACGTTATAAAGTCCATGGCGCTTGACACGGTCGGGGATATGATAGGCACCATCCCGCTGGCGGGCCAGCTGATGCAGACGCTCATGTCTGGCTATGATGCCGAAAACTTCTATTACGGCGTTATCAACGACGGGCTTGAAACGGTCGAGGCCGTTTGGGGGCTCGGCACCAAGGTGATCACCGGGCAGGCCGTATCGTCGCAGGAGGCAGCGCGGACTATCCGAAAATCGCTGTATCTCGCCGGACAGATGACGGGCATACCGGTGCGAAACGTTGAGAATATCGTCAAGACCGTGACGCATACGGTCACGCCGACGACCTTCTACAAGTACAAAACGCTTTTCTATTCGCCCGCCACGGCCGACGTGCAAAAGGCCGTAGCTTCCGGCAACGAACGGCTGGCCGAAACGGCCATGCGCCAGCTGATGCGCTATTCCAAGACCGGGCAGCGCTCGAGCGCGCGCGTCTCGAGCGAGCTGACGCGCCTATACAGCGCGGGGCTTACAAGCGTGGTGCCCAAGTCGACCCCGACAAAAGCGACCATCGACGGCGAGGAGGTAACACTGACAGCGCGGCAGACGCGGGAATTCAAGAAGATATACCAGCAGGCGGATGCCGAGGCGGCGGAGCTGGTCTCCTCGGCGGACTATGCCGCGCTGGATGACGCACAGAAGGCCAAGGCGCTCAAGGGTATATACGACATATATTACAGCCGCGCGGGCTACAGCATACTCGGCCGCGAGCTGGCGACGGCCTCGGCGCTGTCCTATGTCTGCGACGATGTGCCCGAGCTGGTGACGGCGGCGGCTTATATGAGCGGCCTTAAGACCGATGATGAGGGCAAGCGCAAGGATAAGGTATACGCTTATATCGCCGAGTACCCGCAGGACGTTCAGCCGCTGCTCTACGCCGCGGCGGGCTACAAGAACGAAGCTGCGAGCGCCGAGCTGACAGACCGCGCCAAGCAGCTCGATGATGCAACGCGCGACGCGGTGCTGGCGGCGCTCAAGCTGGCAGAGGACTCGTAGACATGGGAGGGGAGCGATTGCGGTCGCTCCCCTGAAAATTTTCAAAGGCTATTGACTTTGCGGGCGGCGTGTGATATAATTCACTTGCAGAAGTGACACCATATATGGTATCACAATATAATGACGCCTATCAAAAAAGTCTATATTGAAATGGTCAGAGCCGTGATCGAGAAGGAGGAGAGCAATGAAGGATCTTAATTATTACATGTCGCCGGATTACCGCATGGAGATCATCCCGGATACCGAGGAGGGTGGCTATATTATAAGCTTCCCCGAACTGCCGGGGTGTATGACATGCGGCGACACCATTGACGAAGCCGTTAAAAATGCGGGTGACTGCAAGCGGGCATGGCTCGCGGCGCAGCTTGAGGACGGCGCGGATATTCCCGAGCCTTCCCGCCTTGAGGACTATTCCGGACAGTTCAAACTGCGGCTGCCACGAACGCTGCATAAGGAGCTCGCCGAGCGCTCGAGGCTTGAGAGCACGAGCATGAATCAATACTGCGTCTACCTGCTTTCAAAAGCACTGGCGCAAAAATAACACGATATCCGATGCCCCGACGGGATGCTTCCCGTCGGGGGCTTTTTTGTTTATCGAGCCGCGTTAGCCGCCCTGCGGGCTGAAAAGATCAAAAAAATTTTGAAAAATCGAAAAATAGGCAACAATTTTGACCGCTGAATGTTTTACACTACAGTATAACGGATCGCTGCCCATAGGCAGCCGCACCTCGACGTGCAGCGTGCAAAAGCTGCAATAAAACTAACTCATAAAAAACGAGCGCTTTTTGCCGACTTTCGGCGAAGCGCTCGAATATTTTTTGAGGATAATGTGGCGTGCTCACCCGTAGGATGAGCGCCAATGTGTCGGCGCGTTTAGAATCGCCGACAGAGGGGATGCGCGTGCACCGCGGGTAAGCGAGTTAAGCTGCACGAAGTGGCGGGTTTGCTGCGCGCGGGTAGGGCGCAAGCTTGCGG
>CAZJHG010000084.1:0-3397 GCA_964545885.1 uncultured Muribaculaceae bacterium
GGCAGAGAATCGGACTTATCGTATTTCTGGAAAAGAGAAAAAAGCCGCATAGGAGTAAAAAACGTTTCAATGAAAAAGTCTTTCATCGAGAGTATCGCAGACGAAGAACTGCGAAAAAGCGTTCTGGCTAACTTCTCGGTAGCCGAGTTCAGAGGCTACCTCGTCCAAAAAAACGGTGAATACGTGCTGACCGAAGAAGGAAAAAAACGCATTTACTGCTCGGATTTCATATTCAATCGTGTTAAACACGAATGTCAATATTTCGGCATGGCCGTAAAAAAGCTCGAACGCCTTACAACCGAAGCTAAAAAAGGCTTAATTGACCAAAAGCTCGTCGAACTTGGGCTTGAAGGAAAATTTGACGGTTGCGACAGAGTAACGCTCAATATCGACAAGCTTCTTGCAAAGACACACGAAGAAAGCCTTGAGTTTTTTGTGCCGAAAACGAGTCGAAGAATGACGGTTGAAATATCGAAAGAAAATTTGCTTAAGCTCGACGAGCGAACGTATGCCGCATTTTTCGACAAAAATGCCGAATTTACGGTGAAGGACGGCGACGAAAAAAAGACTATGAGCGAAAAAGAGCTTTTCTCTCATTTCGATAATAAAAACGAGCGAATGCAAAGAGAAAAAAAGACAGTTGAAACGACGAGTAAAACCGTAAAAAAGACAGCAGCGGCAGCCGAGCGAGCGACAAACGGAAGTATATCGACCGGAAAAGAATACGAGGTATTTCTGCCCGACGGCAAATTTCATAAGCTTACCGCTACGAGCGAATGGACCGACGAACACGGAATACGACACATCAACTTCAAAGACAAGACCGGCGAACTCGGCGACATTCTGCTTCCGGCAGATGCCGACGGCAAGCTTGTATTCGCCGACAAAACCGTAGGTGAACGTTTCATTGCCGAAAACAAAGCAATATGCGAAAAGTATCACACCTTGCTTGAAAAACAGCTGCCTCAAGAATATTTCAACCGCACCTACGAAATGAAAGTTGAAAGCGGTAAGTGGATTGAAACGGACGATTGCTATACTGTCGCAAGCTCAAAGGCAACAGAGTATGAAAGGCTTCGCATTCAAAAAGAAAATGCACAAGAGCAAGCCGACGGAACGCTAATCGCAACACTAAACGAAAAAACGGAATATACAGTTTCCACCGGCGAATACACGTATCCCGTCGACGGCAAGACGGCACATGAAATGTTTACCGCCGCAACACCGGCTCAAAGTACGACGGCAGTATCACAAAGCTCAACAGCGGCGGCACACGGTGCCGGAGAAGCAAGTACGGTCATCGGCAAAAAGATAGAACAAGGTGCCGAGGCGGCAGCGACAGCATCGCAAAAAGCAGTTGAAACGGTAGCCGACGTTGTTTCCAAGGTGCCGCCCACCGGAGTTGTTTCGGCAACGGTAAATACCGTAACTAAGACCGTCGGCATAGCGGCAAAGGGTGCAAGAGCCGCCCACACGACGCTCACGTTGGTGAACAAGCTGAATTAAGAGGAGAGAAGAAAATGAAAAGACCGACTAACTTTGACGAGCTTCTGTTCAAAGCACAACACAGTCCGGATCTCGTCAATGCGTTGTATGCAAACGGGATACAGCTCAAAAGAATAGGAAACGGGAAGACAAGCCGAGGTTCGGTACGGTTCGGTACAACGAGCCGTCCGGGCATTGAAGGCGATTTGTCGAGCGTCGCTTTTTATCAAAATCCGGACGGAACGTGGCTCGTTGTCGATCATAAAGCGAGAAACGGAAATATGTACTTAGATGCCATCGGAGCACTGAGAGAATTTTGTAATTTGTCGTTCGACGAAGCGGTATACGCCCTGAGCGGCAATATGTCGTCGGTGCGTGAGTACTCGCCGGTGAAAATGCCGAAAGAAACGGACGAAGCGACTGTCGAATCAAGCGGACAGGTCGTACTGCCGCCACAAACGAAACTATGCGTAAAAAAGGTTATTGCTTATCTGACAAACGGACGCAACATACCATATGATGCGGTCGCTGCCCTGCTTCGTAAAGACTTGCTTTATTCAAGCTTGTACTCACCGTCACCGGAAAATGAAAAGAAACCTTTCGCCGTGTTCCCGGTGAAAAACAACGACGGTGAAAATGTCGGTGCTGAAATTGTTCGTGCAAACACATATGTACGCTTCAAACAGTTAGCCGCTTACAGCGACGCAAATTATGCGTGGGGATTTCGGTACGAGGTCGAAAAAATAGAATCAAATACACCTCTTTTCTTTTGCGAAAGTGCAATTGACGCTATAAGTCTTTGCTGCATTGCAAAGGACCCGGGCGTTTACCTTTCAATGGCGGGTCTGAAAGATGTGACCCTGCAGAGTGCAACCAAACAGCTCGGCGGCACACCTGTTCTCTGCGTCGACAACGACGAAGCGGGCGAAAGATTCAGATTGAGAAACAGCATCGGAAAAAGCATAGTTCCCGACGGCGGAAAAGATTGGAACGAAATTCTGCAAAAAAGCGGAGAAAAATATGCCGCCCACAGTAATGTAAGATTCGAGGCTATTCAACCAATCTACACGAAAGCAAAAAAAACACATAATCTTTGCATTTGAAAGGTCAGGAGGAAATTCGTCGCAAATTGCGACGAATTTCCAAGAAGTGAAAAGGAGAAAGAAATGGAAGAAAAAGACTTAATTGATTTGGTAGTTTCAGACAACGTGAATGAAGTAAGTGAAGATAAACTTTTTCATCAAAACGAGCAACGCAGAATAGTAGTGCCAAATGGAACAACAATACCCGATTATGCGTTTGAAAACCGTAGCCGCCTGAAAAGCGTGACCGTCATGAACGGCATTTCATCTCTCGGTTATGCGGCGTTTCGAGGTTGCGAAAATCTGACGGACGTAACCATAAAAGACGGTGTAGAGAGTATAGACAATTATGCGTTTGCAAGCTGTCATAGCTTGACAAGTGTATCGATAACAAGTCATTTAGAGGACATCGGCGGTTGGGCTTTTTGCGGATGTCATAGTTTGACAAACATAACGATACCCGACAGCGTGATGAGAATAGGCGAGAATGCGTTCGGCAGATGCGATAACTTGACAAGCATAACGATACCGGATAGCGTAACAACGATAGCCGTCGCCGCTTTTGCCGATTGCAAAAGTTTGACAAACGTGACGATGCCGGAAAGCGTAAGAGGAATAGACATGCTTGCATTTGCCTATTGCGACAGCTTAACCTCGTTGACCATTCCCGAAGGCGTAAGCGGTATAGCCAGCTGGGCTTTCTATCGGTGCGATAACCTGACAAGCGTATCAATACCCGACAGCGTAAAGGCTATAAGCGAAAATGCGTTTGCGGGGTGCGACAAACTGACAATATCATGCTCGAAAGGCTCGTATGCCGAACAGTACGC
>CAZJHG010000085.1:0-3323 GCA_964545885.1 uncultured Muribaculaceae bacterium
TCTAACTTGCAGTAACTTGCAAAAAAAGGGCTGCCCAAGAACGGACAACCCTTAAGCACACACAAAACTAATTTTTTAAGAACAGATTTTTTTAACTTTATTGTTTGGATTTAGTTTTGTACAAGAAAGGTATTTTTAATATAAGAATTACTTATGAGACAGTTTCAAAAGTCTCATAATGTCATTGCTAAACGAGTTTTCTTCGCAAACATCGCAGTGCTTGACACTGCGATGTTTGCGAAGAAAACTCGTTTGCAATCTATATATCTTGAATTTACAAAGATTTAAGATTATCTGGTCAAGATGGCATGATATAAATATCAGGAAAGTGGTATTCTGATTCGACGGAATCAGAGAGTCGGCGGAAGGTTCTATCGGGCAGTGAAGAAAGCACAAAACCCCTTACTTCGAGGTCAAGATTAACCAAAACCGACCGCCGTAAGCCATAATGACGCACGGAGACAAATCTCCGTGACGCCGAATAGGAGCACGGTGTACCGCACCAGATATAAACTCCTGATTCCATTTTATCATAAAAGAGGTGGACAATGGAAGACGAAAGAAGTGTTGGAATCGATTTAGGAAAAAGGACGTATGAAATGTGCATCATTGAAAGCAATGGAAAAGTTACAAAAACAAATGGAGTAACAAATTCTAGCGGAAGAAAAGTATTGTACAAAAAACTAAAATCGGGAGACAAAGTTGCGATTGAAGTATGTGCACTTGCAATGGTAATGGCAAAAGAAATAGAAAAAGAAGTTGGATGCAAAGTAGTGCTATTGAATGCAAGCCAAGGGGCAATAATCTACCGTTCAGTAAAAAAGAATGATAAAGAAGATGCATTAAAACTTGCAAGATTAGTTCAAAAATACACAAAAGAGGAGCTTCCAACAGTTGAATTGCCGACAGAACATGAAGAGAACTTAAGACAAATTCTTACTGAAATAAGACAGTTAAAAAGCGACAGAACAAAAGAAATAAACAGATTGCATGCAGTTTTTCTTGAATGTGGAATTACAGAAATAAAGAGAAAAAATCTTGCAACAAGTTCAAACCGAGAAGAAAGTATAAAAATCTTAAAAGGGATTTTTTTAATGCAGGCAAAAAGAATCCTACAAAGATTAGAAGTTATAGAAAGCCAGATAAAAAAAGTTGAAGAACTTTTGTCAGAAGAAACAAAAGGTGACAAAAATATCGAAAAATTGGAAGAAATTCCAGGAGTCGGAAAACAACTTGCAGCCACATATGTTGCATTTATTGGTGATAGCTCACGCTATCCAAATGTTTCAACAATAGGAGCAACGTGCGGACTTGTTCCGAAAATTGACATGTCCTGTTCAATAAACAGAATCGGGCATATAACAAAATGTGGAAATTCAAATCTTCGTTCATTGCTTATATTGGCATCTTGGTCACATTTAAGGGCAAGAAATGGCGGAGCATTGAAAGATAAATTTTTTTATATGACAAAAGTACAAAGCAAAAGTAAAAAGATTGCTATTGTTGCAGTTGCAAGAAAACTTGCAGAATTGATGTACACAATATTAAAAAATGGAACGTCATATGAAAAAAGAACTTCACCTACTATTTCTAAACTAGCAGATGAAACTTTAGCATCGTAATTTATGGAATCAGGAGTCTTGTGCTATTGACAAATATCATAGGAGCCCGATAATGACACTCGGATTACTTTTGAAACTAGTTCTTATACACAAATTGTCAAAAAACGAATTTCTGAAACAAGTAAATTGGCTTTTACCTAAACCACTTTCTAAATTGTTATGGTTTTACATACAACAATTTTTATTAAATTATCAGTTACGAATATTTCCTAAATTTATTTGATTTTTCATTTCCGCAATAACATTTTCATAGTTATTTTTATTAAGTAATTTTCTTAAATCTCTTTTATTGCCTTCGAGATTTTTTTCATTTTTATAAATATCTTCTAAAAAATTATAAATAACAAATGTTATAAGTTCTTGAACAGGTTTTTGAATCTTTTCTAGATTATCAAAACAAAATTCCATTTTTGAATATATATCTGTAAGTTGTTTTCTAATTACAAAATCTCTTTCACTGATTTTCCTAGTGATTTCATTTATTTTTACACTTATATCTTTTTTATCTTCTTTTGAAATATCTCTTTGTTTTAATTTATTGTTTAATTCGACAAAATCATTCCATAAACAATTTGATTCATTGTCTAATCTTGAAAAAAGTCCCTTTGCTTTTGATACAATATCTTCTGGTTCAGAACTTTCATTTATTTCCAATAAATACTTACAATAATTGTAATAATGCATAAAATTGTCATATATTTCAAAACGCATTTCAAACAAAGAAATATTAATTCGCACCTTTTCTCTGTTTTCTTCATTTTTATCAAGTTGTATACTAATTTCGCTTTGAATTTTTGAAATTTTTTTAGTAATAAAGAACATCAAAACAGAAAAAATAGAGGCTCCTATGGCAAAGACTGGTTCTACAATTGATAAAATCTCTTTAATAATTTCAGACAATTTTATTTCTCCCATAATAATACAGTCTGGAGATTTTTCTCCAGACTATAAGTTAAATCTGTGTTTTTACACACAGACCTTTTTTAATTAAACTTAATTAAAGTTTAGAAATTTTAATAGTAGCTTTTGGTGCAGTAGTAGAAGGATCTGTTATAGTTAATATAATTTTATAAGTACCACTTTCCCAGTTAGCAACCATTGTTGAATGAGATCCTCCAGAAGATTTGTATGTCATTTCTGTTTCTGTATCTAAAGCAAGATCTTTTACTTCCCAAAGGTTAGAACCAGTACCAAAAATACCAAACTCATTTCCAGACGGCGTATGTTCACCACTTGATGTGTATAGAGTCTGTGTTGTGTCAGCAGTTAGAGCTTTTGTGTCAGCCCAATAGCCTTCCCAGCCACCTTTTAGAGTAAGTCCTTCAAAAGAATATTTTTCTTCTTTTTCGTACGTAACGGTATCAGTCGTAATGTCAAATGTTATTTTGTATGTTCCGGCACTATCGTTTCCAAGTTCATAGTTACCACTAGAGGTATTAGAATCACCTTTACTAAGAGTAACATTTACCCATGAACCTCCAGGAACTTCAACATCGATAAATTTTACTTGAGCATCTGCTGTAATACCTGTTGTAATTTCGTAAACCCCTGTAGATACAGTTGTCATTTTTACACCTTTTGTCCAGTTATTACCAGATATAGTTCCAATAATATATAATTCAGAAGGTGCTTCATTATCATGCAAATCGCCATCGCAGCTAGCAAGTCCTAAAAGGAGTGCTGCTGCAGCAAATATTGAAA
>CAZJHG010000086.1:0-3222 GCA_964545885.1 uncultured Muribaculaceae bacterium
TAATATAATAACACACGCACGCGACTAATACAAGATGAAATTTCGCATATTTCCGTCCCAAAATCTATCAAAATTCCCAAAGTCATCCGCCAATTTCAAATTCTCGAACAATTTGTCAAATTAAAAAGGGAATCGCCCACTTTCAAGAGCGATTCCATTTTGCGAAGTTTTAAGCAACCATTTTAAGATTTATTTTTTATACCAATAATACTCTTTGTATGTCGATTTGAAATTGCTTGCATTGACGGATGGCTTTGAAACATCGACTTCTATTCCATTTTCTTCATTCTCAAAATTTGTTTTATCATCCGTCGCATACCAGTTTAATGCATCTTCAAACGTGACCTTCTCTACGCTGTCACAACCATAAAACGCATATTTTGGCAACGACATCACTCCTGCTCCTATGTTTACATCTTTAAGCGAAGCACATCCTCTAAAAATCGGATATGCCATTTCGCCTGCTTTTGCACATTCAATTGCATTCCATACAACACTTGAAAGAGCGCTACAACCGCTGAATGCGGATTGTCCTATCGTTTTAACATTTTCAGGCACACTTATACTCGTCAAAGATGTGCATCCTTTAAATGCCGACATACCGATGTCTGTTACGCCACTTCCCAACACAACGCTCTCAAGCGCCGTGCAGTTTGAAAAGGCATAATGGCAAATCTCGCTAACGCCATTGGAAATTGTTGCTTTTGTTATGCTTGTACACCCCAAGAATGCATATGCGGGAATTGTCGTTACGCCGTTTGGAATCACAAGTTCTTCAACCAATTCATCATTCAAATACAAATTGTGTGCCTCATTTAGCGGATTGCTATAAAATTTTATTGAGCACCATTGTTCGATATCCCCAATGTTTACGGCATTAAATTTCGCACAATCTTTGAAGACATTTAGCGGGAAAAGCGTTACGTCAGCACCTATATTTAAAGTTATTATGTTTTCACATCCGTTAAAGACAGGACACTCCCACGAACCGGCTTCGGCGCACGCTTTTGCGTTCCAGTTAATGATTGCAAGATTTCCACATCCGTCAAATACGTTCTCAGGAATTGCAACAACTTCCGTGCCTATATTTATCGTTGTCAAAGCATCACACCTGTTGAAAATCGGATATGACTTTTCGCCGGCAACAGCACAGTTCTTTGTATTCCAGTTTACAGTTGCCAAACTACCGCATCCATAGAACGCGGAGTTTCCTATGCTTGTAACCCCAAGCGGAATTGTAACATTTGTAAGGCTGCTGCACCCCACAAACGCCATTGCATCTATATACAAAACGCTGTCCGGGATATTTACATTGGCTAGTCCCGTGCAATTGTAGAATGCCGAGTAATATATCGTTGTAACCTTGTCGGGAATGGTTATATCACTTAAACCGCCGCATCCGTAGAAAGCACCGCCACCGATAATTGTCACGCTTCCGTCATTGGGAATAACACTTGTCTTACAGCCGACAACCAGTGTTTCGCTGTCTGTCTTAATCAAGCAATTGCCACTGCTATGATATACCGAGTTCTTTTTTGCCACTGTTATGCTCTCAAGTGCGGGACAATTACCAAACGCATAACTTCCTATGCTAACGATGCTTTTGGGAATTGTTATACTCTTCAAATTTGAGCAACCGTAAAATGCTTGCGATGCAATATCCGTAACGGGCTTTGTATCATAATTCACCGCAGGTATTTCAAGGTCTGCACCGCTAAATGTACCGATACCGGATACCGTCCAGCCCTTGCCGTCACTGTTAAGTATAAAATCCAATCCGGTTTCAAAATATCCGCAATCGTCACAAATTCCATCATCATTATAACGGTGTGTTGCAGAAATTTTAAGTTCGCTTATTTCGTTGTATTCTTCGTCAAAATATTTTTTGCATAACGAACATGTATAATGTCCGAGCGTTCCGTCCTTTGTGCATGTCGGCGCAACTTCTTCGCTCCATTTACCGTACTTGTGTGCATCGGAAACAATTGCGATGGCCAAGTCCTCGATCTCATTATAATCGGCATCGAGATTCTTCTTGCATTCCTTGCATTCAAAATGTTCTATCACTCCTTCCTTATTGCAACACGCATCTACTCTATCCACCCACTTGGTTTCCACATGCAAACAGGTCCATTTTGCATACAAAACAATATTGTCGGTTAATGCGTTTGTGGAAACGAATTGTTCGCTCAACTCCTCATCCAAATACCAACCGTCAAAAGCATATCCTGCTTTTATCGGATCAACAGGCATAATAATCAAAGCGTCTTTTTTCACTTTGATGGCGCCTATTGCGTTTCCGCCTTTTGTGTCAAACTTTATTGAATATGAGTCTTCTTCCGACAAGGTTGGATTATAATCACTATCCTTGTGCCATTTTGCATATAATGTCAGATCCTGTTCAACCACTTTTTGCGAATCATAAATTTCTTTACATGAGGCGTCTAAATACCAACCACCAAAGAAATATCCCAGCCTGGTGGGATCTTTTGGCAATGTAACAATCCCCCCTTGGACAACCTTAATTTGTGCAATATCACTTCCGCCTTGCGTGTTGAAAGTTATGACATATTCAACAGTGACATTGCCTTGGTCATCGTTATTATCCGGCGTGTTTTCTCCACAAGCGCACAGACCAAGCGACATGATAACAACCAACAGAATTAATAGAGTGGCTCTAAATCGCTTCATTCTTTATACCTCCAAATAAAAATATCGGATGCACAATGCACCCGACAACTTTTATAGGCATATAAAAATATAACAAGTGCACTCCGCTGATTCTGCGACAAACCTACATAATAATGAACTATCAGTTATGTTATGCGAAAAATGCACCTGTTACCAAAGGTAATAAGCACTGATAGATCAATATTAAGTTTGTCGCACTTTTATGATAATCCACAAAATGCAAAAAGTCAACAGAAAAGATGTTTGACGACCTATCCACACGGGGAAAATGTAAAAAAATCAGTATGGAATACCGATTTTACTTGTTTTGTATATATGTATCTAAAATATTGCACAATTTAAAACTTAGGAACCAGACGTGTGTCCGCGCTGTTTAATGTCTCTATCACGCCATCTTCATATCTTACGACAAGATTGCAGTTTTCATCTATATCAAGCACTGTCGCTTGGCATTTTGGCTTGTCTAGAGTGCTAATTTCCACATCCTTGCCTATAAGGAAAGAATGGCGCTTATATTCGCTCACAACCGCT
>CAZJHG010000087.1:0-3155 GCA_964545885.1 uncultured Muribaculaceae bacterium
CATTTATGAGAAGATTGAACTGAAAACCTACTTTCGGAGAGTATCCGGTTTCGAAAACATTGAATGGGATTTCAAGACAATATGCGGTTTTTACCCCGGTTCTGGTAATTTTTGCTTTAATCTGCTCTGCCACACGTTCCCGCTTGAAGCCGAGTGGAACATTAGCAATCGTCGTCTGTACGGAGCCATCATTCAGGAGTGCCGCATTGAACTCCCAAAATCCACTCTGTCCGGGAAGTTGAAAACAGCATTGTAGACTGTCGCCGTTCCAGAGCCCTCTGGCGCCATCTTGAAAGTGAATATCATCGGTGACATCCGCTTGGACTATAAGGCTGCTGTTTGTTGTGGAGAGATAAATTTCCGCACTGCAATCCTGTGGTCCTTTCCAAATACGGTGGGCCTGCCTGGGATCTCCGTGAGTCAGAGCGATCAGCTGGGTACTGGAATTCAAAATGAAATCTGCCTGTGTCTTGGCTGCAGGAATCCATTTCGCCGGATTCAGCGGAATACGAAGTTCGGCCGGGACATTTCCCATTCGGCAAGTCAAGTTCAGAAAGATTGTATCCGACGGAAACTGTTTACCGGATGGTGTATGAAACCGAAGCGAAAATTTTTGAGAACTTTCAGCTTCGATTATTCCAGAGATTTCCCGTTGTTCCATGTGGAATCCCGTCGGCAGATTTCCAGCGGCAATATAAACTTGCTTTGAAGAATGAAACGGATTGCGAACAGTAAATTCCAGCTCTTGTGAACGCCCCGGAGTTATGACTGGAAGATGTGTCATCTGAATCAAAGTTCCGTCTTCCTTGACGCTACCAGCTCCGTGAAGCAGGATGCTGGCCGGTTCAAGCCCGATTGCCGCAAAAACAATCCCGTCATGCAAAAACAATCGAGAGTCATTACCCATGATATCCCGGAGATTCGCTTCTGCAGCATCCGTTTTAAAAATGTAAATTTTTGGATAAGCTTGTTCATTCCATACGGGAAGCAACAGATCTTTTCCTCGGCGAAAAACAAATCCCCATATTCCCTGTTCGAGTTTCAACTGCCGTTCGAATTTTGTGCTTCCGTATGTTCCTGCGAGCATGTTGTAAACCGAATAAGACGGTTTCGGATGATAATCCCATGTCATGAGTCCATAATGATGTTCGGCATTGAATGGATCGCTGCCGTCGTCACGGGAAGAATACCAATTGTAGGCGATTGCTCCGTGTGCCATGGAAAACAGGATTTTCTTGAACACGCATTCCGCTTGAAAACGTTCTCCCCCGTACATGGAAACCGCACCTGTTTCATTAGGATACCAAGGGATGTTTTCCACTCCGTTTTTTTTGCGGTATTCAGCCAGAAGGTTCGTAGCCTGTGCATATTTCGGAAAGGAGCCATGTTCGTGAGTTGCATGAATATGAAATTTCTCTTTTGTCCGGCTCAGAACTTCCCAATGAAAATTTTTGCGTCCCCATGGAATGTCAGCGCCGGCGAATCCACCTGCCAACAGTTTTGCCTGTGGGTCCGCTTCCGTCAGCGCTTCATAGGCGGCATTTTGCATTTCAATGTAATGATCCAATGGAAGACGTTCCTCTTTGACCAAATCCGGTTCATTACAGGTTTCATAGAAATGGATGCGTCCGCGGTAACGTTCTGCAAATTTCCGATAAAAATTCATCCATTCCCGGATATCATTCGGATAAGTGAAAGAATACATCTGCCCGGGATGCGGTTGAAGCCATTGCGGGAGATAAACCGGGAGTACTTGAACTTCCATATTGAACTTTCCTGCATCTGCAACCAGTTCATCTGTCCCCCTGAAGTTCCAGACTCCCTTCTGTGGTTGAATCGATGTCAGGAAAAAGCCCTGCCGGATTATTTTTACACCACACGCGGCCATCGCTTCCAGTTCGATCATTCGTTCCGCCCGCAGGGATGCTCTTGTATTCATACCGAACAGAAAACCTTCCGGGCGGCCGGGAATCGGTCCAGCAGGTTGAAAATAAGCGAAAGCACTTTTCCGATATGCCGGAATGTTTTCCCTGCCGGCGGAATAGATTTCTACTTCAATATCATAGTGACCGTACTGCTCCGGGATGATGTCCGGCGAGATTTCCGCTGTTTCACCGGCTTGAAGAATGAGATTCCGCTGTTCTGTGGATTCTCTGCCGCTGTAATGCTTCCACCGAAATTTCAGAGAAAAATTTCCAGAGCAGTCTGCCCGATTGGAAAGGCGGTATTTCAAGGCGCCTTCCTGTCCTTTTTTGAGAAGATGAAACGGGGTGCCTGTCTGAATGTCAAAATCAAGAGCATCTGCAAGTGATTCGCGGCAGACGATGGCAAGTTCTTTCAGCAGAACGGCTCCGTTTTGAGAAGTCAGACGAATGGAATCCACCGAGAAGGGCGGAATCAGGTCTTTGGCATTTTCCGGAAGCAGGAGTTTGTATTGGCCGCTTGGCGAGGACAGTACAGTTTTGGAGGTTGTAAAGGACTTGTTTTTACAGTCTTTAAGGACCAGTTCAATTTCCGTTTTTCCGGCAATCGGTTCAGCTGTCAATAAAAAATATTCCGGGCGGGTTTCCAATTTTTTTTCCGGGGTATTGCGCCTTCCCAAAGAGGTTGTTCCGTTGATCTGCCTGACAAGAAGAGTATTTTTGCATGGGTTCAGCATTCCATTTCCGCCTTTTTTGTAAATGGCATCATTGAATGGATATACAGTTCTGGTGGTATAAACTTTTGACTGGGAATCGGGAAGTACGGAAACGGCGAGCAGTTCCACTTGTATTTCTTCACCTGGGATTTTATTCCAGGAAAAGGAAAATCCCTGAAAACGGAGAGGCGGATCCGGGATATGGTCTTTGTCGCCTCCCCAGGAATTTTTCCATTCCCTGTTTGTTACAATCCAAGTTTCCTTGAAAATGCCGCCTTTTGAAAAGTCGACTTTTTTGGGATATTGGAAAGTTTCGTTTTCGGAATCTCTCATTCTCAAAGAAACCGTATTCAGAGGGGAGCCTTTCGGAACTCGGAACGATACACTTATTGTATATTTTTCCCTGACAGGCAGTTGAATGGAATTTTTTTTGAGCCAAATGTCTGCCCATTTGACACCGTCACTTATTGTGCTGGCCATAGAAAATGTCAGTAATCTTCAGCCGCATAGCGAACTT
>CAZJHG010000088.1:0-3001 GCA_964545885.1 uncultured Muribaculaceae bacterium
AAAGCTATTACGTTAAGGGTATCGGCACGTTTGAGGGAAGCAACTTGAAAATCCCTTCCGTATATAATGACAAACCCGTTACAATGATAGGCTACGAAGCGTTTGAGGACTGTACAGGTTTGAAGCGGGTCGTAATACTCGACAGTGTGACGAGCATAGCCGATTATGCCTTCTATGATTGCACAGGTTTGACAAGCGTTACAATCGGAAGTGGCGTTACGAGCATAGGCTCTTGTGCCTTCTATGGCTGCACAGGCTTGACAAGCATAACTATTCCCGACAGTGTCACGAGCATAGACTATTGTACCTTCTATGGTTGCACGGGCTTGACAAGCATAACGATACCGAATAGCGTGACGAGCATAGCTCAACATGCCTTCTCTGGCTGCACAGGCTTGACAAGCATAACTATTCCCGACAGTGTCACGAGCATAGACTATTGTACCTTCTCTGGCTGCACAGGCTTGACAAGCATAGCAATCCCTGATAGTGTAACGAGTATAGACAGTTATGCTTTCTATAATACAGCATGGTATAATAATCAACCGGACGGCTTGGTGTATGCGGGTAAGGTTGCATATAAATATAAGGGGACTATGCCCGATAATACTCAATTAGTTCTTAAAGAGGAAACTAAGAGTATAACCGCTGATGCCTTCTATAATTGTACTAGCTTGACGAACATAACGATCCCCGACAGTGTAACGAGTATAGGCTATAGAGCCTTCTCTAATTGCACGGGCTTGACAAGTGTTACGATCCCCGACAGCGTTACGACTATAGGCGAAAAAGCCTTTGGGAATTGCACGGGGCTGAAGAATATAATTGGATCGGCTGATATGGTGAGTATCGTAGCAACACAGGCAAACCCGACATCGTTTTCGGTTAATATAACGAGCGGAGATAGTATAGGCAAATATGCCTTCTATGGTTGCACAGGCTTGAAGAGCATAACAATCCCCGATAGTGTTACAAGCATAGGCAAAAGTGCTTTCTATAAATGTACAAGCCTGACAAGCGTTACAATCGGTAAGGGGGTGACAAGCATAAAGAACGACGCCTTCATTGATTGCTCTAATCTTAAAAATATTTATTATACGGGTGATGTTGCAAGCTGGTGTGCAATAAGCGGTCTTGGCGAGCTTATGTCAGGTTTAAAAACATTGTATATAGGTGGAAACAAGGTCAAAGATTTAGTTATACCCGATGGTGTAACAAGTATAGGCTCTTATGCCTTCTCTTATTGCACGGGTTTGACGAGCATAACGATACCGGATAGCGTGAAAAGCATAGGCGATTATGCTTTCAGAGGTTATACTGGTTTGACGAGTATAATCGTATCGGAAGGGAATACGGTATATCATAGTAAAAATAACTGTCTTATAGAAACTGCATCAAAGAAGTTGATTCTTGGTTGCAAGAATAGTGTTATACCCAATGACGGCAGCGTGAAGAGCATAGGCAAGCATGCCTTCCAGAATTGCACAGGCTTGACAAGTATAACGATACCCGGCAGCGTGACGAGCATAGGCTCTTTTGCCTTCTATAATTGCACCAAGTTGACAAGCATAACAATACCGGATAGCGTGACGACTATAGGCGAAGATGCTTTCTATAATACAGCATGGTATAATAATCAATCGGATGGGGTGG
Source organism: uncultured Muribaculaceae bacterium (assembly GCA_964545885.1). Lineage (GTDB taxonomy): Bacteria > Bacillota_I > Bacilli_A > RF39 > UBA660 > Coprovivens. The sequence continues at coordinate 1,654 of CAZJHG010000088.1, forward strand.
TGTATGCAGGTAAGTTTGCATATGACTATAAGGGGACTATGTCTGATAATGCTCGAATAGTTCTTAAAGAAGGGACTAAAGGCATAGCATATTATGCCTTCAGTGATTGCACAGGCTTGACGAGTATAACAATACCAAACAGCGTGACGCGCATAAGCGGGTATGCCTTCTATGGTTGCACAGGATTGACGAGAATTGCTTATAACGGTACCGTAGAACAGTGGAATGCTATCGTTAAAATTATCTGCTGGAACTTAAATACTGGCGAGTATACCATTTATTGCACTGACGGTAACATTGCAAAAGACAGAACCGTTACATATGTTTAATTACGATAATTTATAAAAACAAAACAAAGGAGAAAATTATTATGAACGATTTTACAGAAGTAAAACAGCAAACTGACGAACCTTGTGTTGATGACAAAACTTATGATTGCAATGTCGCTAAGCTGACGTTTATTCAAGAGAAGGTTCATTATTTAGTGCAATTAGCATTTAGTAAAATGAAAAACATTGATGAAAAACTAAACATGACGTTGGTTTTTAATGCGGCGCTTTTCATTTTGCTTACTATAGTTTTGCCGATTCAAACAAATGATGTCGTGTTGCAAAAAACACTTATATGTTTTATCGTTTTGTTTGGCGTGTCAGAAATAGTAACGGTTAGCATTATATTGATTGCGCTGTTTCCTAAAAAATACTTAAGTGTTGATATAGAGGTGTATACAAAAGAAAAATTATATGAGGGTGATTTGCAAAGCATATATGAAAAGCAAATTGAATGGGATTTGAATACTATAAATGATTTGAATAATCTTCTTTCAAAAAAATCAACATTGACGATTGTGTCACTGCTCTTATCTTTAGTGAATATTGCGTTGATATTAGTTTCAGTTATAATAGGGGGAGTTTTGGTTTATGTGTAAAAAAACTGGAAAAATAACAGTTACAGATACAGTAGAAAGTAAGCCGAGCTGGAATAATAATCACGATAAGAGTATCGATAAGCGCAATAATGAATCGCCAAGAAGAATTAAAGCGCCACGAATATATGATAAATCTAATTATGAGGCAAACGGAGATATGACAGAATCTATAATTGCGCAAAGTCAGAATCCGACGATTAAAGATAGTACGAAAAAGAATGCTGTTGATATGCTCAAATCATATAAATGTAAATCAAAACGCTAATTGCGCAAATTGCATAAACGCTTAAAACCGGAAGAAAGTCCCTCTCAAGACACGAGCGAACAATCCGAAGTCGTCTAAAACTAGGCGGCTTTTTCTTTAAGCAAAAACCCCTTGCCAAAACACGCTTGGCGGTGTTACAATCTTTCTATAAAATA
>CAZJHG010000089.1:0-2863 GCA_964545885.1 uncultured Muribaculaceae bacterium
TTGCGACACATTTTTCTCTTACTTATTTTTTTCAATATACCGCCCGATAACCTCTTCCGGCGATTTGCACAAGACAATAAACTCAATCGCTTGCATGATTTCGTTTTCGTATTGCCTTATATCGGGGCGGCACACCTCCAAAGCCCATTGCAAATAGCCTTTGACAAGTTGCATTTGACGGTTTTCGCCTGATATCGGTGTTGTGATTCTCGATGCGATACCGGCGACGGTGTCGGAAACGTTACCCGGTTTCGGTTGTCTTGTCTCGTTCGGTATTGCGATGCTTTGCTGTTCGACTTCGATATTGTTGTCCGTATCGTTCACATCGCTCGCACTGTCCGTGTCAATTGTGTCGTAAATGTCGCTAATGTCGCTTATGCTGTTGACGAACTTTTTATCGTGTCTTTCGGTTTTTTGCTCAACAAGTTTCTTCGGTGTAGGCTTGGGTTTCTCGTATCTGTTCGATAAAATGCGTTCAACATCGTTTTCGGTGAGCGGAGGCTTCACGCAAGCTCGCATAAGCTTTGCTTGCTCGATGCTTATCTTCACGCCGTCCTTCACTTTATCGTATGCAAGCCTCTGAGCCTCGCTTGTCATATATGACAACTCGACTGCGGCTATGAGCGATATGGACTTATCATCAACCGCTTGCAGCAGCTCGGGAATAAGATGTGTTAAGCGGATGTATCTGTGTATGTTGTCCTTGCTTTCGCCGTATTCCTTTCCGAGTTCCGTATCGGCTCGTCCCTTAAAAAAATCCGTCGCAAGTTGCGACGAATTTTCTTTGCTCGGTCTGCCGGACCTTTTTTTCATTGCTTCCAACCGCATTTTATATGCAAATGCTTTCTCGCTTGGCAGTATTTCGGGTCGTTGCATATTTGCATCGACCATTTGCACAACGGCTTCCTCGTCGGTGCATTCAATGATGAGTGCGGATATCTCGGTCAGTCCAGCTTTTTTGGCGGCGTGTGTGCGTCTGTGACCGCTGATGAGCTGATATGTACCTTCGTCAAGCTTCCTTACGGTGATGGGCGTAATGACATCACCGTGAAGTTGTATGCTGCCGGCGAGCTGTTCCATCGCTTCATCGTCAATAACTTTGAATGGATGATTCGGGAATGGGACTATATCGCTTATCGGTATTTTCTGCACAGCGTGATACTCGTTATTAAGCATTCCTTTGATACCCAAGCTCGCTTGTTTGATTTCGGGTACGTTTTGAAAATTGTATTTCATCATTTTTGGCTTTCTCCGTAAATGCTCAAATATTCATCTAAAAGCTTTTTGTAATCTTCTGCGGCTGCACAGTTGGGATAAGACGTTATTAAAGGCTTGTCAAATGTCGATTGACCGACTTTTACGCACTGTCTGATACACGTATCCATTGTTTTCAGCCCTATATCCTCAAGCGTCTTTTTTGAAAAAGCCGAAAGTATTGTGCCCGTTTGATACATCGTCAAAAAACAGCCTGCGAGCTTCAACGACGGGTTGTATTCACTTACTTCATTCACTGCGTTCATTACATACGACAAACCGTCAAAGCCGTATCTGTCCGCTCTTATCGGCACAAGCACGTCATCGGTAACGGCTAAAGCATTGATAACGGTCATTGAAATATCAGGTGGGCAGTCGATTATACAGTAGTCGTACTTCTTTTCTATTTCTCCAAGCTGTTTTTTGAAGCGAAACTGTTGTGGACGTGTAGTATCGAATATGACCGACTTGTTAGCGGTCATAAGCTCGAATCCCGACGGAATTAAGTCTATTCCGTATTCCGTTTGGATTATTGCCTTTTCGGCAATCGGCTCACGGGACAAAAGCAAATCGGCTGTGGTTAGCTCGGCTTCACCTCCGTAAAGAGCCTGTGTCGTGTTCGCTTGTTGGTCTGCATCGATTACAAGCACACGCTTGCCGTGTTCAAGTACAAGAAGCTGAGCTAAGGCTATTGTTGACGTTGTTTTGCCTACGCCGCCTTTGATGTTCAATAATGATATCGTTTTCATTTCGTATTCCTTTCCGTTCGGCTTTACCGCACGTTGATATTTTTGCGTTTATATATATTCACTTTATATCATATTACCTTATATTGCCTTACATTATATTTCCTTACATTACCTTGTTTTCGATGTTCTTGCCTTTGTTTTTGTTGCCGTTTTATTTTATTCTTTTTCTTTTTTTCCTTTTTGTTTATCGCTACAATACTTTTTCTTTGTTTCATGTCCCATGTGAATTTCCGTTTTTTCTATAAAAAACGCCGAGCGTGAAGCTTGGCGGTGAGTTCTTGTTTTTGTAAAATGTTTTCTTTTTTGAATTGCGGAAATTCCGAATTAGGGTTATGTTTTTCAAATAAAAAAGCTCTGTTCTTCATGAACGGAGCTTTGTATGCAGGCTCGACGTGAAAGGCAGACCATATGTCGAGAGGTGCAAGGTACAAGTATTAAATTATTGAATGTTGTTCTTTTTTGAATTAGCTTTGGCGACAATGCTGTCGCCTGTCAAGGAGTGAGTATTTGGTTGTGGGGATTAGGTAGTGAGAAAAAATTGCATGGGTAGACTTAAGCCGGAGAAGAAAATGTTTGTTACAAACATCGGTGTCTTCCGATTCCATTGCCGCTCTCTCGGCACTCCTTATTAACTAGTTAGGATAGCTCTGAACTAAGTATCCCCGGCACGATTCGCATGAACTTTTTTCTTTTAACGAGCAAATTCCCATCTTTTTGCCCGTCACTTCTTCGGGTGAAGTGATTCCTGTGAGGTTACCTCTCACACAGCCGGAACGTATCTGTGAACAAACTATGAAATTGTCTATGTGCATACGACGTTTTTTGTGTTCTGTCGTTTGCACATATTATAAAACAATAAA
>CAZJHG010000090.1:0-2748 GCA_964545885.1 uncultured Muribaculaceae bacterium
TATAATAAAAGAAGAGCGAGTTTTGATTAAAGTGTTTAAAAAGAATCGTGAAATTGTTGTGATAGAAACTCTTAATTTTAATGATACAATACTTAAAGATACTAGAGTAGATAAGAATAGTGATTTAATGGAATTTGATTTAACTTTTGTTAAAGTATTAGAAAGATATTATAGTGATTATGAAATACCTGGGATGATATACGAATATGTGGAAGGTGTTGGATCTTGGTATAGGGTAGAGATACCTGGTTTTAGTCCTGATGATAAATTATTAAAGCCTTTTTTCTTAAAGAAAAATTTTACTAAAGAAGAATTAGTGAAATATGCTAAGAATCAAGAAGAGTTAGACAAATTAAATAAATTTTATGATATTACTAAAGGATTAGTAAAATTTAGTAAGGTGAGTGAAGTAAAAGAATTATTCTCAATTATTGAAGATTAATTCTTTTTTTTATATAATTATTTAAGTGAGATGGAGTGTGTAGTTTATGGAAAAAAGACCGTTTTTATATTTAACTCAAGCAGATGTGTTAGATAAGATAAATATAGATTCAAGATTGGTTGGTGCTTTTGTTAATGTAATGATAAAAATGGATGCATATTTTTTAGAGAATGGATATTATGAACTTAAAGATTATAGGAAGTTTTTTGAAGAATTTTTAATAGATAAAGAATTTAGTATTCAGTGTAATAAGGAACCTAGTAATAATGGTGCGAATGGCTTTTATTATAAATTTAAAAATGTAATTGTTATTGATGTGAGTTGTTTAAATACTAAAAATTTAGAGAGCACAATATGTCATGAATTTATTCATTTTTTAGTTATGCATGATTTAGACGCGAAAAAACATAGTTCGGAATTGGTTAATGGTGATTTTTTTAACGAAGCTTTAACAGAAATGTTAACTCGACAAATATATCCTGATAGTAGAGCTTATGAACCTCAGGTTAAAATGGTTACTTTTAGCAATTTAATTAGTGGGCAAGTTAATAATTATCGTAGATTCTTACAAGGATTTTTGACTGGTCCTGGTTCATCATGGAAAAATTATTTAGAAGCAGCAAATGATTATTTCAAAAATAATTATCAAAAAGGTTATAGCATGGAAAAGGCTATTACGGATGAAAATTATATTAAGGCTCAAAAGTATGCTATTGATGCTTTTATTGGGTGCGGTAAAATAACAGATTTTGATCAATATTTAGAAATACTTGAAAACCTTGATAAAAGGCCGGTTGCAGATCAAGAATTTATTGATGGCGTTTTAAATAGAAAGGAAAATGAGTTGATTAATAGTGTTTATTGTATTTATGATCCTATTAATAGCTCGATAGTTACTTATTTAAAAGAACAATTTGAAAAATTAAAATTGATTAGAAGGACTATGATGGTATATAATGGTAAACCTATTCATACATTTACTATTAATGGACGTAGAATAGCTATTGATAGAGATGGTAAATTTTATGGAGATTATTCTTCTAGGCGTGATAATAGTTTTTCTTATTCGTTTAATCCTTCTGAAAATAAAGTTACAATATATAGTAATGGTGAGGAAAAAGTATTATTTTTAGATAAGTTAGATTATTCAAATTATACTAGTGATTATAATGGGATAATAGCTGAATTAAGAAAATATTTTATTAATAAGCCTAAAAAAGATATAGAAATGATTAGTAGGTTTAAAAATAATGCTAGGAACTTGGTTAGGGTTGAAAAATTTATTCTTCCTGCTATTAAAACAAAGTATAGCAAAACTGTTTATGTTGCTACTTATACTGATGGTATTGAAGTATTAAATGGTTTTCCACCATTGGATTATAAAGATTCATATCATTGTGCTGATTATGTCGGACTTACGTCTCAGACCTTAAAAAATGTTCTTATTGTTTCTGAAAATGATAGAATTATGAATAATGGTATTCTTTATTCAATTCATGAGTTGCCTTTTGTTAAAGCTGAGGTTATAAGGAAAATTGCTCGTGTACTGTTAGATACGATGGATGATACTGAAAAAGATAGGATTTTTAATCAATATAAAATGAGTGATATGTATTCGGATGATGTTACGTTAATGGATGCATTAGAATGGTATGTAAAATCTAATTATGGTAGCTTAGATAAAGAAGAATTACATAAAGTTTATTTGGAAGTACTTAATGAAAATGAGAAAGTTATTGTTACTATAGTAAATGGCAGAGTTGAAGTGTTTTATGCATTTGCTGAGGGAATTTCATTTTCATGTGATAGACAAGTTTTGATTGATAAAGGATCAAACGCTTTATTTAATAGTTATTTTCAGTGTTTCGATACAGGTGTACTTAAAGGAGATAGAAAAATTGGATTTGTACCATTTGATGAAAATGGTAAATTAACTCCGGTTAAATTTAAGGGCTTTAGTGAAACACCATACTTATTTAAATGAGACTTTTGGAAAATGTAAATTATGATTTTTTGGTGGAGTATTTGCTTTATTAAAAAATACAACTTGAAAATAGTTATAAGATTAATATAATTGATTGAAAGCCTAAAATAAGGTGATAACATTTAAATTTTTGTTTTCAACATACAAAAGTTATGTTATAATCTCTTGAGTGAGGTGCATTGAGATGGCTAAAACTAGAAGTGAATTAAGAGAAAAAGCTATGGTTATTTTATACCAAATAGATATTTTAAAGAGTAATAAATGTGATTTTAATGTTGAAAACTTGATATCTGAAAATTTAGAAGTTGATAATGAATTCGTT
>CAZJHG010000091.1:0-2738 GCA_964545885.1 uncultured Muribaculaceae bacterium
AGGCAATCCTGTCTATCACAGCAGCGGAAATTGTCTCATAGAGACCGAAAGCAAGGCGCTGCTTTATGGCTGTTCTGCCAGTGTCATCCCGGCTGACGGTAGCGTGACGAGCATCGGCGATAAGGCATTCTACGGTTGCACCGCTCTGACAAGTATTACTATCCCGGACAGTGTAACAAGCATTGGCGATGAGGCGTTCCACCACACCGGCCTGACGAGTATTACGATTTCAAACAACGTAACGAGTATTGGCGATGGGGCATTCACTGCGTGCACCGGCCTGACCCAAATTACCGTTTCGGAAGGCAATTCTGTTTATCACAGCAGCGGAAATTGTCTCATAGAGACCGAAAGCAAGACGCTGCTTTATGCCTGTTCTGCCAGTGTCATCCCGACTGACGGTAGCGTGACGAGCATTGGCGATGGGGCATTCTATGGGTGCGACGATCTGACAAGTATTACTATCCCGGACAGCGTAACAAGCATTGGCGAGGAAGCGTTCCTCAGCACAGGTCTTACAAGTATTATCATCCCGGACAGCGTAACAAGCATTGGCAAGTGGGCATTCCAAGGCACCAACCTGACAAGTATTACTATCCCGGACAGTATAACAAGCATTGACGAGGGGGTGTTTCGGTGGTGTTATGGACTGACAAGTATTACGATCCCAGAGAGCGTAACAAGCATTGGCGATGGGGCATTCACTGCGTGCACCGGCCTGACCCAAATTACCGTTTCGGAAGGCAATCCTGTCTATCACAGCAGCGGAAATTGTCTCATAGAGACCGAAAGCAAGACGCTGCTTTACGGTTGCTCTACCAGTGTTATCCCAGCTGACGGTAGCGTGACGAGCATTGGGGTGGCTGCATTCGCTTGCACTGACCTGACGAGCATCACTATCCCAGACGGCGTGACGAGCATTGGCTCTGAAGCATTCTGCCTCAGCACAAGTCTGATAAGTATAACCATACCAAACAGCGTAACGAGCATTGATGAGAACGTCTTCTACGGTTCCACCGGCCTGACAGACATTCACTATACCGGTACTTACGAACAGTGGAACGCCATTGCAAAGGATAGTGAGTGGATAGATGCAACAACTGAGTATACCGTCCACTGCACCGATGGCAATTACACCAAATAAACGGAACACTGCCATGCAAGCACCGGTTCAAGCTGAGACCGCGTTCCGGTTTGCATATTATCAATCCGGTTTGCATATTATCAAAAGGAGCAGGACGAACCATCCTGCTCCACTTTTTATCCCTCCAAAGTTACAATATATTTATAAACCGCAGTTCTGCTGAGGTATTATTCTTACACGTTTTAAAGATTGACAGGAATGCAAAAAGCATCTATAATTATCACAGTAGATCAGGGTCGTTTCTGAATGACTCCGAAATCTTTGACTGTACATCTGGCCTAATAAGCCACAGGAGGTATCTAAATTATGGATGTTTTAAGCAGACTGGCAAACTCCATCGTTGTCCCAGTTGTTGTGATCGACGATGCCAAGGACGCTGTCCCCACCGCCAGAGCCTTGACCGCCGGAGGTATCGATGTAATGGAGATCACGTTCCGCACCGCTGCCGCCCCCGATGCCATCAAGGCCGTTTCCGAAAACTGCCCCGATGTTCTGGTAGGTGCCGGCACTGTTTTGAATCTGGAGCAGTGCAAGCTGGCAGTTTCCCTGGGTGCAAAGTTCATTGTTTCCCCCGGCTTTGATGCCCAGGTCGTTGGCTGGTGCATTGAAAACGGCATTGCCGTCACCCCCGGTTGTGTCACTCCCACCGAGATCACCGCGGCTGTGAACATGGGGCTGAAAGTCATCAAATTCTTCCCTGCTAACGTCTACGGCGGCCTGAATGCCATGAAAAATCTCTCCGCCCCCTTTGTTGGCGTGAAGTTCCTGCCTACCGGCGGTGTCAATGCCTCTAACATCAAGGAGTATGTGGACGCGCCCTTTATCCACGCAGTAGGCGGTAGCTGGGTCTGTCCCAAGGCCGATATCGCCGCAGGTAACTTTGAAAAGATCACCGCACTTTGTGCCGAGGCACGCAGGGCTGCCCTTGGCTGAGCAAGAGAAAAGGAAGGGAATAAAATGGCAAAAGTAATTACCTTTGGCGAACTGATGCTTCGTCTGCAACCTTATAACTATGAGCGTTTCGTTCAATGTGATCATGTTGAGTTCACTTTTGGCGGTGGTGAGGCAAATGTGGCCGTATCTTTGGCCAACTACGGCGTAGATGTGGCTTATGTTACCAAACTGCCCACCCACGCCATCGGCCAGAGTGCTGTAAATTCTCTGCGCCGCTACGGTGTGGATACCACGAAGATCGTTCGTGGTGGTGATCGCGTTGGCATCTATTTCAATGAAAAAGGTGCTTCTCAACGCGGTAGCGTTTGCATCTATGACCGGGCCAACTCTGCCATCGCCAAGGCAGAGCCGGAAGATTTCGACTGGGATACCATCTTTGACGGTGCTGAGTGGTTCCACTTCACCGGTATTACCCCCGCTCTGGGTGGCCATCTGGTCGAGATCTGTAAACAGGCCTGCATCGCCGCAAAAGCAAAGGGCCTGAAGATCTCCTGTGATTTGAACTACCGCGGCAAGCTGTGGACCCGTGCTCAGGCACGTGAAGCCATGACCGACCTGTGCCAGTATGTGGACGTGTGCATCTCCAACGAGGAGGATGCCAAGGATGTGTTTGGCATTGAAGCCGAGTCTACCGATATTT
>CAZJHG010000092.1:0-2625 GCA_964545885.1 uncultured Muribaculaceae bacterium
GTTTAAATTTAATTTCTAATCTTCTTGGAAAAAAAACTAATGCATGGATTGAACCACCTTTTTATTGTTGTTATGGAACCCATATTACTTTAGGAGAAGGTTCTTACGTAAATGTAAACTGTAGTTTTATCGACGATGGTAAAATTACAATAGGTAAAAAAGTTATGTTTGGACCGGGTGTTGTTATTGCGACAGTTGGCCATCCTATAAAACCAGATATGCGTCATTTTATGTACACGGATCCTGTTACAATTAAAGATAACTGTTGGATAGGTGCAAATGTTACAATTTGTCCTGGCGTTACAATTGGTGAAAATACTGTTATTGGCGCAGGAAGTGTAGTGACAAAAAATATTCCAAGCAATGTTGTTGCTTATGGTAATCCATGTAAAGTAGTACGTGAAATCGGCGATATTGACAATGAATTTTATTATAAAAACCGAAGATTTTAAAAATCAAATATTTTAATACAATAAGAAATAAAAAATGGACTTTGAGTTTTTCAAAGTCCTATTTTAATTTTGCAATTTCTTCAGTTGTTATAATATTTGTACCATATACATTTGTTTTAGAAGAAACAATAACAATTTCACATTCATTAATATACATTACAATTTTTTTGGGGTTAGGAGTAAAAATAATAATTTTTTTTGCATCAGTGTCGATATTCATATATTTAATAATTGATGTTAAGAGTTTTGAATTTTGATGACTTGCACCTGAAGATGAATTATTTGATAATTTCATTTCCCATGTAGTTTTATTATTGATTTGAATTGTTGTGTTGTTTGGTATTGTTTCAATAAAAAATAAATATTTTATATTTTCATTTTTAAATTCATAAATGTTTTTTGATATTTTTTCAAAATTAAGATTTTGATATTTTTGATTTAGTCGTAAATTAATTTTATTAATAATACTTTTAATAGCCATTTTTTTTGAAAAAATATTTATTATAAATAATAAGATAACTAAACAGATAATAATAATTGCTATAATCATATAATGTGTACCTCATATATAATTATAATTAAAAAATAAAAAAACACAAATAATATACAAAAAAAGGTTTTTAAAATTTAAAAAAATGTATTATTTTTAAAAAAAATATAAAATTTATGCAATTTTCTGCTATAAAAAAAGAAAAAACACAAAAAGTTCACATAAAAACTATTATAATAATATAATAGTTAGTATTTTTGATAAAAATTAAATAAAAATTTCCAAAAATATATTTCCGACTGCTAAAATTTAGCCAATTTTTTTAGGTTATTTTGTTTGACAAAAAAGTCGAAAATAGATATAATTTTGATACTTTTTTTAATATGGAGGCATTAAAATTATGGTAAAACAAATAATTAAAAGAGACGGAAGAAGAAGAAAATTTGATCCTAAAAAAATCGCAAATGCAATTTACAAAGCACAAGTTGCGTGTGGACAAGATGATTTAGATGCGGTAAATGAAATCACAGAAAAAGTAGTTCATGTGATTGAGACAAAATATGATAATAAAACTCCAAATATTGAGGCAGTTCAAGATATAGTAGAAAAAGTATTAATTGAAAGTGGTGAAACAGATGTTGCGAAGGCATATATTGTTTATCGGGCCGAAAGAAATAAAGTTCGTGAACGCAAAACTAATTTAATGCAATCATTATATAATATCACATTTAAATCTGCAAAAGAAGCTGATAATAAAAGAGAAAATGCCAATATTAATGCGGACACAGCAATGGGGATGATGTTAAAATATGGTAGTGAAGCATCAAAACGTTTTTATTTATCAGATATTATTAAACCAGAATATGCTGAAGCACATCAACATGGAGATATTCATATTCATGATTTAGATTTTTATGCTTTAACAATGACATGTTGTCAAATTGATTTAATTAAATTATTTAAAGGTGGTTTTTCAACAGGGAATGGATATATTCGCGAACCTAATGACATAAGAAGTTATGCTTCGCTTGCATGTATTGCAATTCAAGCAGATCAAAATGATCAACATGGTGGTCAAAGTGTGCCAAACTTTGATTATGCAATGGCTTTAGGTGTTAGAAAAACATATCATAAACTTTTAGCAGCAAATATCATTAAAGTTCTTGAAGTAATTGGTATTACAACTACAAAAGATGACGTTAAGGAAATTATTAATGATGTTGAAAAAAAATATAACCAAAGCGTTTCATTTGAAACAACAAAATTACACGATGAAATTTTCAAAGAATTAACAGAAAAATATGGCAAAATTAATGGTAAAGCTTTTGATATAATTATTAAATCTGCTTATGATGAAACAAGAAATGCAACTTATCAAGCAATGGAAGCATTTGTTCACAATTTAAATACAATGCATTCAAGAGCAGGAGCGCAAGTTCCTTTTAGTTCTCTTAATTATGGTACTGATACTTCTCCTGAAGGAAGAATGGTTGTTGATTGTTTACTTGATGCGACACTAGCAGGGCTTGGAAATGGCGAAACGCCTATATTTCCAATTCAAATTTTTAAAGTTAAAGAAGGAATTAATTATAATCCTGGTGATCCTAACTATGATTTGTTTAAAAAGTCAATGTTTGTATCATCAAAGAGACTTTTTCCAAACTTTTCTTTTATTGATTCGCC
>CAZJHG010000093.1:0-2607 GCA_964545885.1 uncultured Muribaculaceae bacterium
TTACGTAGTAATTCCGAATCCGCGTGGCAATATTCTAATCCGTATCTGCTGCCGTTAAGTCGAACGTTGCCTGGTAATCTTCTCCGCCGTAAGTGAACGTTACCACAAGTTGATAACTTCCTGGAGCAACCGCACCGCTTACAGTGATTGTGTTGTTCGCGGAAACCGAAGTTGTTACGCTTGAATCCGCATACAAAACGCCGCCGTTGTACAAAGCGACTGTTGTGTTCTTGCTTGTTATGTCGGTTGCTGTTGAGTTTGCAGTTGCCGTTAAAGTCAAAGTTGTTGCGGCGGTTGTGGAAAGTTCAGATGCAGAAAGCGACATTGAAATACTGTCATTTATTTTTACGGTAAGAGAGCCGGAACCAGAACTTGACGGAAGGTCGATTGTTGCCTGATTATTTGCTGAGTCGAGTTTTAGTGAATATTCCGTTGTGTCCGAACCGATTACCGCTTTTACGTAATTTAAGTCGCTTTCGGTAAGTGTGTATGTGCTACCAGACAAGTCGCTGCCTTTTAGAACGGCGTTGCCTTCGGTGTAGGAATAGAGTTTGATTGTATATGTATTCGCGGCAGTTGCAAAAGAAGTGGTTGGATAAATGCAACCGCCGTCTTGTAACAAAATTGCGTAATTATAATCATCAAATGTAACTTTTGTTGGGTCAATGTAAAGTCTAGCATCAGATACTATCGTTTGAAAATTTATTTCATAATTATTAGTGGATTCTCTATGATTATTTGAAAAATTTCCACCATATAAATAAACTTTTGTTTTGCTACTTGAGTTTGCTCCTATATGAATTGCTCCACCGAACTTTGTACCAGTTAGATTATAATTATCATAGACACAAGCACCTTCATATACATAAAAATTTGAAGAGCCTCCTGTTTCAAAACCTGAACTTCCAGAGTGTACATTATGATGAAGTTTTCCATAAAAATATGTAGTTCCATTAAAATTAACTGCTCCTCGTGAATAACTTGCAGAAGCACTTGAGTAATTTCCATAAATAGATGGAGCGTGATTGTTTTCATCTCCGACTGTCAGAATAGTTCCTGTTGCATAAATTCCAGAGCCATGAGCAGTTCCAGTAGAATTTATAACTTCATTATGCGCCACACTAGAATTTCCATTCATTATAACATTCGCGTAACTAGCATAAATTCCGCCACCATTACCATTAGCTACATTTCCAAACTCGCTTGCAGTAAGCAAATCGGCGGTTGCTTGCGTTCCGTCTGTAACTTCTATCGCGTTTCCAACAATCGTGTCGCCGTCTAAAACAAGCGTCGGTTGTGCAGAAGAACTTCCCGCAATGTAAACGCCTCCGCCATTTGCAGAAGTTGTGTAGCCGCCTGTAATCTGCACGTTGTTCAGAGTGATTGTAGAAGCAGTTGCCGTGTTTATATATAAACATCTTCCAAGTGCGACAGAAGAGCCGCCCGCGTTTATTGCGTACACTTTTCCCGCGTCGTAAGATTCAATCGTAAGATTCAACGCACTTGTTGGCGCGATTTTTACAAAACTTGAATCCGTAAATGTTGAACTAGTTGTCGCCGTTATATCAGAAAGAAGGAAGATTGCATAAGTGCTTGTTCCGTCGTTTGCTGTTGTTACCGCATCAACCGCTGCTTGAACTGTTGCGAACGGTGCGTCTTTTGTTCCCGAAGCAGAATCATCTCCGCTAGAAGAAACGTAGTAAGCAACATCCGCCACTGTCCGCTTTTGAAGAGTTCCGTCGTCTGCAATGTACCAAGTGTAGCTGTCTGTTGTATCGTCGTCATCGATTGTGAACAAATCTACAAAACTTGCAACTGAACCAGACTCATTTGCGGATTTTAAAAGTTTTGTTCCAATAACATAAATTGTGCTTGTAGAATTGCTACTACTTGCTGGCGTAATTGTTGCACAAATTGATTTTCCACTTGCAACGCTTAAAGTTGCTGGCGTCTGAGAAGTTCCAGCCAAAGTAAGTTCTGTAGAATCTGTTCCAAGTGCAATAGTTTTTGAATTTGAATCGTTTGCCCAACAAATATTTGCTCCATAACTTGCAGCAGTATTATTAGAAACATCAATTGTTCCAAAAAGCGAAAGATTTCCAGCAATATAAATTCCGCCACCACTTCCAGCAGTCGCCTTATTTCCTGTTATCGTACAACCTTCGAGTGCAAGATATTTTGCAGATGAAATTGCAATTCCGCCACCATTTGCTTTTGTTGCTGTATTTCCAGTTATAGAAACATTTTTTAAGAAAGCATTCCCAGATGTCGCTTCCGTAACTTGAAGTCCGCCACCATTATAAGTTTTTGCTGTATTTCCAGAAATCTCACCACCTTCCATATAAAATGTATAAGATGTATCTATTAAAATACCGGCAGATTTTGTTGCAGTATTATCTTTTACTGAACAATTATACAAAGAAACAGTTCCAGAAACATTGATTCCGCCAGTAGACTTTGAACTTGTGTTATTCTGCAAATAGCACGTATTTAGCGTTAACGTTCCACCACTTTCCACATCTACCAATGGAGCAGTTCCACTTACGCTAGTATTTCCATCAAAAATAATTCCAGTTGCGTTTACAGTTCCGCCGCTTGCAACAGTTA
>CAZJHG010000094.1:0-2596 GCA_964545885.1 uncultured Muribaculaceae bacterium
ACAAGCATTTTGGCAATATTTTTTATGCTTGATGTTGCTTCTTCGTTTGCTATGTTATAAGCTTCCCCGTTTACTCCTTTTTGCAACAGAAGTATTATTCCGGTTATAACATCCGTAATATAACAATAACTTCTGATTGTATTACCGGTAGTATTCAAGATAATATCTTTTTTTTCAACAATATTTCTTGCAAAATAAGCATAGACTCTGGAATCGTTATAATCAACATTTGCCCCGACAGTTTGAGCAAGACGGGCAATTTTAACCGGAACGGTCTTTTCTTTGAAAAAAGAACAGCAAAGCGTTTCGGCTGCTCTTTTGCCTATCGGATATGAATTTCTTACATTCAATAATTCCAAACTGCCTAAGTCATTTTCACTTTGCGTTTTATCTTTCCCTTCAATAAAACCGTAAATTTCCATTGAAGATAAAAACACAAGGCTTTTAACCTTTTTATTTTCTGCAAATTCAAGAACGTTTTTTGTTCCGCAAAACGCAACTTCCATTGTTTCAACCGGCATTTCAACAAAAGAACGGGAACTTGTATTATTTGCACAATGAATTATATAATCAACTTTGCCGTTATATTTGATTTTTTCGGTAATATCATTTTTTACGAGTTTGAAGTTTTTGTTTTCGGTTAAATTTTCAAAAAATATTTTTGCTTTTTTTATATTTCGAACTAATCCGATTATTTCAATATTCAAACCTGCTTTTTCATTCGCAAACAAAAAAGAACGAACCGCCATACTTCCGATTCCGCCCGTAACACCGGTAATAAGAACTGTTTTATTGCGAAATTCTTCCCAATTTATAAAATCGGATTGATAAATATCCGCCAAATCTTTATCAACAATATCATTTTTAATCATTACCTGCATTAAACGGCTCCCTCATTCATATTTGCGATGTCGCTTATTTGATTGCCTTTTTTGTATATATCTCTGCATTTAATCAGTGCTTCCAAAATAAAGACATCCTCAGGATTTGTAATTTTAATATTACCGGTATTTCCACGTACAATATAAGTTCTTATGCCCAAGTAATTATAAATTGTACAGGAATCAATCATATCTTCATATTTTTCGGGTCTTTGTTGAATTTCCAAATGAGCTTCATAAATATCTTTAAGTCTGAAACTTTGAGGTGCTTGTGCGGCAAAAGTATTTCTTCTGTACGGAACGGTTGAAGGGTTAACCTTATTTTCGCTTATTAATATTGTTTCCGAACATGGCGTGCAGGTTATTGCATTACCTTTCGCTTTTACCGTATTTATATTGTCCGATATAACTTCCTGCGTAATAATCGGTCTTACTCCGTCGTGAATTAAAACAACCGAATCAGCGGGATTTTCTTGATATGCAAGATTTATTGCGTTAAAAATACTTTCCTGACCGGAGTCACCGCCGTTAACAATACCGGCAACTTTTGTCAAACCGTGCTTTAAAACCAAATCTTCCATATATTTTTTATGAGTCGGTAATATGGAAATATAAATTTTGTCAATTTCGGGATGATTTTGAAACAAATCCAAAGTATGTATAATAATGGGTTTCCCGCATATATTCACAAACTGCTTCGGTACTTCGGTATTTTTAAATCTTCTTCCTACACCGCCTGCAAAAATAATCGCAATATTAGTCATTATTCTCTCCCGTAATTTGAATTAAATCATTATATATATTTTTTGCAGCATAATTGTTTAAAAGTTCTTTCTTTTGCAGCATATTAACTCTTTCCTGCTTATTTTTATCAATACCTTTTATAATAACTTCATCCAATGCTTTGTACAGTTGCTCCAAATTTCCGACAGGATAAAAAGTATCAAAAATTTCTTGCGTTGTTTTGGGAGCCTTAACCGTAGCTTTGTCCGATATTAAATGTATTATCGGTTTTCCCGTACAGAAATATTCAATCAAAAATGAAGCACAATCGGTTATTAATGCTTTTGATTTAAAAAATAAATCAATATATTCGGAATCATAACAGGCAATTCCTATTTTTTCCCACTCTGCGTAGTATTCGTTAACCTGTTCTTCCGTCATCACTTTATTTTTAATCAATGCATATTTAAGTGTGGGATGAGGTTTAAAAACCCAATTTATTTCCGGATGTTTTTTTGCATACTCAAGTATTTCCAAACCATTCCAAAGGAAAGTTGCAAAATTTTCAAAATTGTTTATTGAATGATGAGGTGCATACAAAACATAATTTTCATTATTTTCATCATTAAGTTTGTCTTTTTTTAAATAAAACTCATCAAACATTGTATGCCCGACAGGACAAATTTCGCCGATTCTGTTTGTTTGAAATTCTTTATGTAAATCTGCCCATTCCGAATTTAATACGTAAAACTTAAATATTGATTGATGTAATTGTTTGTAATAATCCGTTTCGGGAGATAAATAATTCGGAACGTAATACGGAATATAAAAAGTCAATGCAAACTTGCTGACGGCCGGAATATCCTGATTTTTTGCAATTTTCCAAGGCTGTTGGTAGAAAACGAAATCGGGTGAATATTCTTTTAGCGGAATCGGTTTATTATGTTTTAAATCGAAGGCAAGTACGCAGTTTATACCATTCTTTCGGAAAT
>CAZJHG010000095.1:0-2586 GCA_964545885.1 uncultured Muribaculaceae bacterium
CAAACACACCCTGCGGCCGTCAGGAAGTAGCAAATGCTATCACAGAGAATAACGCAGAGTTATATGTTATCAAGAGTACAGTGTTGCCGGGAACGACCAATGGAATCAGAGCGGCATCTGGAAAGAGAGTAATCTTCTCTCCTGAATATTATGGTGGCACACAGCATTGCAATAATTTTGATTTTCCGTTTACAATCGCCGGAGGTTCAAAAAAGGATTGCAAGGTACTGGTGCAGATGCTCCAGAACGTATATGATGCAAGACATCAATTCAGGATCACGGACAGCACCACGGCAGAACTTGTGAAGTATATGGAAAATTCATACCTTGCTACAAAGGTTTCTTTCTGCAACCAGTTTTACCTGATTGCGGAGCAGTTAGGAGTAGACTACGAGGAATTAAGGGAGTTGTTTGTTCTGGATGAAAGAGTAAATCCGGCTCATACATTCGTATACAGAGATAAGCCTTACTGGGAGAGCCATTGTCTTGATAAAGATGTTCCGGCTATTGCACTGGCGGCTAAGGCTCCGTTCTTGAGAGCAATTATTGAGTTCAATGATTACTGCAAAGAAACCTATCGGAAACGGAAACAGAAACAGGATGCAACGGTAAGGAGTGAGATTGGTCCGGGAGCCGATGCAAAGGAAACGAGCGAAGCAAGGAAGATGAGAGAAGTAGGCAATGCCGTGGTAATCGGACTTAGCGTAGGATCAAAAGCAACAGTTCAGGAAGCCGGAAACAGATTCGTAGAGGATTTGCAGGAGTTCATCAAAAGGTGGAAGAGCGAACACCCGGACAGCGGACTTGATAAATAGTTTTGTGAACAAAGAGTTAATTTTTCTGAAATCAGTAAAAATCAGTTTGCGTGGCATTCCCGTGAGGCAACCGTGAGTGCTAAAATAAAAGAAAAAGTGAGGTAGAAACATGGGATATGATCTGAAAACACGCAGAGGCTATGACTTATACGAAGTTGCATCAGCATTACAGAAGTCAATCAGAAGAGGCGATTACAGAGTTGCCGGATATATGGCACTTGAGTTGTTTCCGAATTACGCAGAGTATTGTTGGAAGAGATTACTGACAGTATCAGCGGAGGATTGCTTCGGTGTGGTGACACAGGAGATCAAGGCATTATACGATTCGTTTCATGTGGTGAATAAGGGAAAGAAAGCGGCTGACTTTGGTGGAAGAATTTTCATATCAAAGGCAGTCATTTTATTATGTCTGTGCAAGCATAACAGAGATGCAGACATTTTAAGCAACTTTGTATATGACAGAAAAAAAGGTATTACTGATGAGCAGATTGAAAAGGTGATGGAAGAGGTAAGGAAAGAAAAGGTTGCAATTCCTGAATATACGTATGACTGTCACACCCGGAGGGGGAAGATGGCAGGGAGAACAAAGGCAGAGTTCTTCCAGACGGAAGAGGATGCGTTGGAGTACAGGCAGTTATCCTTATTCGATGACATCAATTTGAGAGAGGTATAATGGTAAATACCAAAAGAGTATGGAATTAAGGGCAATCACGGAAAACTGTGGTTTGCCCTTTTTCTTTGAAAAGTAGGTGGTGGTGTGAATGAGCAGAATTTAATACCATTTAACCAACTAACCGAGAGTGAACAGAGAGCACTTGCAAGAAAAGGCGGTCTGGCATCAGGGGAAGCAAGACGGAAAAAAGCGAGTATGAAACAGTCAATGCAGAATCTACTGGATATGAAGCTGAATGATAAGTTGGTACAGCAGATGAAGCAACTCGGATTGGTCGGTGATGAGTGGACATTTACAGACCTGATAAATGTTTCTGCCATACAAGCGGCTTCAAGAGGCAATGTCCGAGCAATGGAGTTTATCAGAGATACCGCAGGTCAAAATGCGGAACTGATCTTGCATGAGCAGGAGTTTGAATATAAGAAGTCCAAAGAAGCGGGTACTGGTACGGAGATTGAGGACATTTCAGATATCGTTATTGATATATGGGGTTACGACACATGGAGCGTGATGCTTGCTGATGGTGTTCCTACAATGTTGGTAAAGGCTATCGGCTTCAATTTCGGAGATAAACATATAGCGTACATTCGTAAGTGCCATGAGGCGATGTATAACATTGGAGAGGGAGCGGTTCGAGCCGGAAAGACGGTGGATAATGTTCTCGCTTTTACTTTTGAATTGTGTTTCACAAAGGATAAGTTTCATCTGGCTACCGGATCAACAATGGCAAATGCAAAGTTGAATATCGGCGATGCGAACGGCTTCGGTCTTGAGCATATATTCCGAGGTCAGTGCAAGTGGAGTAAGTACAAAGATAACGATTGCCTGATTATCAGAGGTCCGTATACTGGATTTCAGGAAAGGGTAGTCATTTTTGCCGGAGGTAAATCATCCGACAGTTACAAGAAAATCCGTGGTAACTCATACGGTATGTGGATTGCAACAGAGATTAACCTACACCATGACAACACGATCAAGGAGGCTTTTAACCGTCAGCTTGCCGCTGATAAGATGAAAGTCTTTTGGGATTTGAACCCGGAACATCCGAAAGCAGCCATTTACGTGAATTATCTTGATAAGTGGGCGGAAAAGGCAGAA
>CAZJHG010000096.1:0-2550 GCA_964545885.1 uncultured Muribaculaceae bacterium
GCGATAATGGCGACAATGTCACATGGAAATTTGACGCCGCCACCGGCACGCTGACGATCAGCGGCACGGGCAAGATGGCGGATTACACGGTTGTAAATAATGTTGCCGACATGCCGTGGAAAGACCTGTGCAACCAGATCAAAAAGGTGGTCATTACCGAGGGGGTGACAAATGTTGGAAACAATGCGTTTAACGAATGCCGCGACCTGACGAGCGTTGAAATTCCCGATGGTGTGACGAGCATTGGTGATAGCGCTTTCTATAGCTGTTTAAAAATGGAAAGCATTGAGATTCCGGATAGCGTGACGAGCATTGATGTTTTTGCCTTCATGAATTGCCAAGCCTTAAAAAGTGTTACAATTCCCGGCAGCAAAGTAAGCGTTGGCGGTAATGTCTTCCATAATTGCATCTCCATGGCAAGCGTAGTATTCAGCGGCGATGCGGAAATTGCTTTGAATGCTTTCGATGCCTGCCCTGTGAATAAAGTATACTTTTTCGGCAATGCATTATCCATCGGCAATGGCGCTTTTTGCAATACTAATAATACTATCACTTTTTACGGCTACACATACAATAAGAACCTGATAAACTATATAGACACTGAACCCTCAACCGGTTATAACTGTACTTTTACCTTCGTCCCCCTCAACGGCACCTGCGGCGCGACCGGCAATGAAGCCAATGTTACATGGAAACTCTCCGCCGACGGCACACTGACCATCAGCGGCAGCGGCAAAATGGCGGATTACACTTATTTGGGCAGCGACCAGCCGTGGGCGGGCATCAAAGATATGATCAAGAAGATCGTCATTGAAGACGGCGTGACGAGTATCGGAGATTATGCATTCAAAGAGTGCAGCAAGCTGGAGAGTGTGATTTTCGAAGGAGAGATCCGGAACATTGGCTATGCCGCGTTCCACAATTGCGCAGAAATGACAAGCTTGACCTTTGGCGGATATGTTGGGAACATTGGCACATTCGCGTTCGAAAACTGCAAAAAGTTGACAGATCTGGTCTTTCCCAAAAATGTGGGATGTATTGGTCAATACGCCTTTGAATACTGTGACGGGTTAAAAAAAGTGACCTTTATGGGCAGCGTGGGGAGCATTAGTTATGAAGCGTTTTACAGCTGCGACGAACTGACGGACGTATTCTTTGCCGCAGATGTGGGAAGCATCGGCGAGTATGCGTTTGGTTATGTAGAGAAGCTTGCGAATGTCTATTGCTTCGGAAGCGTGACATTTGTTGACAAATATGCTTTCTACAAATGCAACAACATCTTCAATATCTATTGCTACACCGACAATCTTGTCCTCCGAGCCGCACAGACGGAAAACGGCACGACATTCATCCCCCTCAACGGCGAGGACAACGGCATTATTTGGCGACTCACCGTCGACGGCACGCTGACCGTGCGCGGAGACCTATCCGGCCTCACCGCCGCGCCGTGGAAGACCTTGGACGATGAAGGCATGATCAAAAATGTGGTAATCTACGGCAGCGCGACGAATGCCGTGGATCTGTTCGGTACATATCACAGCGTAAGCTTTGCCGACGGCGCGAATGTTTACGCCACCGTGCTGGTCGCCGACGGGCAGAGCGTCCCCGAGATCACCGCGCCCGAAAAGGCGGGATATGCTTTCGCGGGCTGGTATAATGGGGATACCCTCTACTCCTTCGGCGCGGCCGTCACCACCGACCTCACGCTGACCGCAAAATGGGAAAAGCCCGACTATGCGAACGATTTGGAGCGGGCGCAGAAAGACCTCGACACAGCGCTAAAGGCTTTGCAGACGACTGTTGACGGCAAGGCCGACACAACCACGCTCAATGCAAGGATCGCCGAGGTAAACGTCGCGATCGCCGAATTGCAGACGGCTTTGGACAAAAAAGCAAGCCAAGCCGACCTCGATAGCTTGAAATCGACAGTCGACACGCTGAACAGCGCCGTTCAAACCTTGCAGTCCGCGCAGAGCAACTATTCAACAACCGCCGAGATGAACACGGCGATTGAGAGCGCAGTCAACGCAGCGAAATCCGCGCAGGACACCGTCATTGAGGAGCTGAAAGATCGTTTGGACAAGGCCGAGGCCGCCATAAAGGCTTTGGACACCGCGAAAGCGAGCGCCGCAGAGCTTACCAAGGCCATTTCCGACCTTGCCACACTGACGAACACGGTCAGCACGCTCAGCACGACCGTTTCCGGTCTGTCCGACTCGCTTGATTCCGCGAAAACGACTTTGCAGAGCGCGATCGACGCGCTGACCGACCGCGTGACCGCCGCGGAGAGCAACATTACCAATTTGACCAACAACAAGGCAAGCGCAAAAGACCTCCAAGACGCGGTCGATGAGCTCAAAGCGCTCATCAAGGCGCTCGACGACGTAAAAGATGCCTACAAGGGCGCCGATACCGCGCTGGAAACCAAGCTGCAAGCGCAGATCGACAGCGCAAACACCGCACTGACCAAGGCGGAGCAGCGCATCGCCGCGCTGGAAGCCGATATGAGCGCGGCAAAGGAAAACATCGACAAGCTGACTGCCGACCTTG
>CAZJHG010000097.1:0-2542 GCA_964545885.1 uncultured Muribaculaceae bacterium
CAAAAATAGAAAGTATAAGCAAGTAAAATCAGAAATCTGAGTTCAAACTAATAGTGATCATCGCGATTCTTGCGGCGATGCTACTGCCGGCTTTGAAAGCGGCAAGGGAAAAGGCTCGCTCGGCACAATGTCTGAGCAATTCCAGACAGATGGGAATGGCCTTTGTGTATTATACTGACGACAACAGCGGTTTTCTGATGATGGATTCGACAGATGACGGCTGGGGCAGCTGGGTTCAATACATTCTGAAATACAATGGAACAAGGACGAAGGCATCGCAGGGATATGTTGACAGAAAAGTAGCAGTCTGCCCCTCCGATCCCAATGCCTGGAACTCTCTTACTGGAATTGCTTCGGGAACTTCTCCCTGCAGTGGAATCAACGGGATGGTCAACTTCCGTAATGATGATGATTACAACAATGACAATGATACAGGGAAAGGAGCGGGAAAAAAGAGTTATTGTGGAAATGTTCTCGCTTATAAATCCTGGAGTCTGAGTTACCGCTACTATTCTTTCCGACATACTTCAGATGTAATTCTTTACGGAGATTCTTTCGGCATACGCGATCAGATGTCCGCCTATTACTGGTCTCCTTCACAGTTCATGGATGATATTGGCGCGGGATTTATGTTCCGGCACCGGGAACGCGGGAACGCTTTGTTTGTTGACGGACATGCCAGAGGGCTTGATCGGCAGGAGGCTCGAAGAACCGGCACAGCAATCAAGAAGTCTTTCAACTCCACATACAAAAAACAG
Organism: uncultured Muribaculaceae bacterium; assembly: GCA_964545885.1. Taxonomy (GTDB): domain Bacteria; phylum Bacillota_I; class Bacilli_A; order RF39; family UBA660; genus Coprovivens. Next base: position 759 of record CAZJHG010000097.1, read on the forward strand.
GCAATCAATTAAAAAGCAACGACTTAAAAACAGAACTTCATAACAGACAAAGGTTTTTTATGAAAGAAATATGGGTATTTTTCATCATTTCCGCATTTTCCATGTTGAATGCGGCGGAATGGCACTATCCCCTTTATCTTGACGGAGGAAAACCGCATCTGGTGCGACGTCGGATTGAGGTCGCAAATTCCTCTCATACGGACATGAAGGGGGTTCCGGTCCGTCTCTCTGCGGAAAAACTGGGATTGTCCGGCAGCAGGGCTGCGGAGATCAGAGTTGTCGATGCTGCGGGATTTGAACAATTGCATGCGGTTGTTCCCGATACGGCAGTTATCGGCAGAGAGACCGAAATCATCATTCCTGTTACGGCGGAGGCCGGAAAGATTACGGAATTATGGATCTATTCAGGCAACTCCTCTGCCTGGGCTCTTCCCGATATGCTGAATTTTACAGAGGTGAATTTCCGGGACTCCTTTGAAAACGGGACGAGTCGTCTTCCTCCGGGCTGGATGGAGAATTCCACAGATGCGAAGCACCGGAACCTCCGCTCGGAGGAAAATTCGCGGACGGGAAAGAAATCCCTGGAAACGAGGGTGGAACCGGGGGCAAAGCCGAACTGGGTCAAATTCTATCGTAGAATCTCGGTCCGGCCTGGGACAAAATACAGGATTTCCGCGTGGATCAAGGGAAAAAATATTGCGTCTGGCGGGCTGGGCGCCGGTTTTTTTCTGCACGTCGGTCCGAAGAACAATGAAGCGCGGCAGCCGGTCAACAAATGCGGAAATTACGGAACATTTGACTGGAAGGAAATTGTCTTTACCGGAACTGTGCCATCCGATGCGGATTCGATGTGTTTCGGTACGATTCTTCATGCGGAAGCCGGGCAGGCATGGTTTGACGATATTGAGTTCAAATTTGAAAAAGCGGATGACATTACGGTTCGGATCGGGGAAACGGAACATCTGAAGCTGTCTCCGGCACCTCCGCCATCCGAATGGGAGATGCCAGCGGAACAATGGCCGGAACGGTTCAGAATGATGGTTTACAACACCTCCCGGAACAAACGTGGAAAGGTGCTCTGCTCAATTCCCGTCGATCGCCTGACACATTCCTCTTTCACGCCGGATTCTTTCCATATCCGTTTTGCTGGGCGAACCGTTCCCTTTCTCGCAATCAATGGTTCCCTGATCTTCGAACTGCCGGAACAGGAGGCGCTTTCTTCCGGAGAGATCACTCTTTATCTTGCCGGGAAACGGAAAAAACAGAAAATTCAGTTGCTGCTTGCCCAGGCAAGCAGCATTCTCAGCGATATGGAAGCCGGGCCGGGAGCTGAAGTCGATCGCACCCAATATGAACGCCTGCTGCATTCCGGCGCGAATCTTGTCAGAAATCCTGTCTTCGCGGAAAGGGAGAAATATTGGAAGACAAGCGGAGAAAAGAGCGGTAATAAATTCAATCCATGCAAAATAGAGCCGGGAGGAATTTTCGGTAATTACAAGGCGACCGTCGACATTCCCCGGGAAGCACCCCCGGACTGGTATGGTTTCCGGCAGCAGATTCCGGCAAAGCAGGGACATACCTATCTTGTTGCGGGGTGGACGGACAGGCAGAGAGCCGTATATGTGCATGAGTTCTCAGCAGACAAGCCGAAAGCGTTCAGCAATCACATGACCGTCGCCTACGGAAACGGCTGGCGTCCGTTCGCCATGACATTCCGGGCGGGAAACAGAAACAGTATTATTGAGATTCACCTGACGGGCAACAAGGGGAGCGCCTCTTTCGAC
>CAZJHG010000098.1:0-2538 GCA_964545885.1 uncultured Muribaculaceae bacterium
CGCCCGATTTTTTGAACATAAATCACGCGGAAAAAAGTCCAATTATTCCGTTCTTGACGAATATTCGGACGGAAAAGATTTTGATGAAAAATATGCGCTTTTAAGTCATTATATTCAGCTTCAAGGCTCACCTGCCGCAGAAAAATACAGAAAGATTCTTTCTCAAAACGGAATTGAGTTTTCTTCGCTTCCAAGCGAGGACGAGTTCAACAAGAAACTTGAAGTTCCGTTCACAGCAAATAAAAATCCAAGTTTCACTTTCATCGACTTGTTTGCTGGAATCGGCGGGTTTAGGCTTGCAATGCAGAGTTGCGGCGGTGAGTGTGTTTTTTCTTCCGAGTGGGACGAAGCGGCAAAGCAGACTTATTTTGAGAACTACGGCGAAGTTCCGTTCGGTGATATTACGAAAAGCGAAACAAAAGATTTGATTCCAGAAAACTTTGATGTCCTTTGTGCAGGATTTCCGTGTCAGCCGTTCAGTTATTCAGGACAAAAAAAAGGGTTTGAAGATAAAACACGAGGCACATTGTTTTTTGAGATTTGTGAAATATTAAAAGTTCACAAACCAAAATTCTTTTTTCTTGAAAACGTAAAAGGTTTAGTTTCTCATAAAAATGGAGAAACGATAAAAACAATCAGAAATATTTTAACTGATGAACTTGGATATGATATTCACGAAGCAATTTTGTCATCACTTGATTTTGAACTGCCTCAAAAAAGAGAACGTTGGTATTGTGTTGGTTTTCAAAAATCGTGCAATTTTGATTTTCCGACTGGATCGAAAGTAAAAAAAGTTTTGCGTGATATTGTCGATTTTAATAATCATGATGAAAATCTAAAACTTCCAAAATTTGAACTTGATAGAATCTCTTATCATTTTACACATGCAAAAAGCAGATCCGACCGTGTAAAGCATGATAATTCGAAATACAAGCCGAACACTAAAAAAGGAAAATATGGAATTTATTCTTTTCAAAAGCCTGATGGAAGTCTTCGTTTCCATGTTGGAGATGCAGCTAAAACTCAAATACAAGAAGCCTTTTATTCTTGTCTTGACACTTATGCTTCCACAATAATCGCAAACCGTACTCCAAAACTGTGGGACATTGGCAGAAAACTATCAGTTAGAGAATCTTTAAGACTTCAAGGTTTTCCAGAAGATTTTAGAATGCCTGTTTCTGACAATCAAGCATACAAGCAATTAGGCAATTCTGTTTCTGTTCCAGTATTAAAAGCAATAGCAGAAAAACTTACAGAAAAAATATTAATGGAGAAAAAATATGTATAGTTTTGCCCCAGAATGTATTTATACTGCTTCAAAAAATTTAACAAATCTTGATGATAAGGTTGGCGGTTTCATTTGTATTTTATCGACATTGGAATTGCCTTTGCTCGATAATAAGATTTATAAAGTTAATTTGACAAAATTAAAAAATGCATTGCAAAAGATTTTTGATATTTCCCTTCAAAATCTTAATTATACAGATGAAAGTTGGTATATTGTATTATCAAAGAATTGGATAAATGCTTTTTTCGAGAAAATTATTAAAAGTAAAATAGATATTTTATCACTTGCAGTTTTCTTTTTAAGACGAAATTCTTTTCAAAGTGAATTATCTGAAAAAGAAATAATAAACTTATTCATTGATAAGTTTAATTTAACGACTATAAGAAATATTTGGTTCAAAGAAGAATCTACATTTAAATTGAAATACAATCAAATAGATAATGAATCAAATCAAAAAGACTTTTATAAAATGCTTGGCATAACTGCAAAAACAGGTGCATTAAAATTTAATGGGACAACAATTATGGCAAGTGCAACTGAACTTCAAAGATGCGCACAAATCCAAACTTTGTATGCTGGAATGGATATGAATTCTATTCTTTTGCTAAACAAAAATAATTTGGATAAAAGTTATAAATTTGGAAATTCTGACGCTTCCGGTAATTCTGTTCTTTCACAAAATTCGCAATCTTTCTTGTTCTACACAAAATCTTTCTCCCAAATCATCTTCTACGGAGTTCCAGGTTGCGGAAAGTCTTACAAAATCGATGAGATGACGAAAAATCTTCCGGAAGAGCAAGTTATGCGCGTTGTGTTTCATCCTGACTACACGAATTCTGATTTTGTCGGTCAGATTGTGCCTGCTCTTGATTCTGACGGAATTGAGTACAAATTCAAGGCCGGACCTTTTTCACGGATTTTAAAGCGCGCGCTGAAAAATCCTTCAAAAAAATATTTTCTGATAATCGAGGAAATCAACAGAGGAAACGCGGCTGCGATTTTCGGTGACTTGTTCCAGCTTCTGGACAGAAACAGTGACGGCTGGAGTTCGTATTCAATCGAAAATCTTGACATTAATTCTTTTGTGCGGAGCAAAGATAATTCGTACAACGACAAGGAAATTCCTTCTTCCGTTGAAATTGGAAGCCTGACATTCACAGAAAACACCGGAATCCGCCTGCCGCCGAACCTTTCGATTCTCGCCACGATGAACACGAGCGACCAGAATGTTTTTACGCTCGACAACGCTT
>CAZJHG010000099.1:0-2502 GCA_964545885.1 uncultured Muribaculaceae bacterium
ACATTTAAATGATGAGCATTTTGAACAAAATAACCATCTAATAAAGATACTAAGTTATTAACTTGTTCTTCATTAGTACTACCTAAAGCTGTAGGAACAACAGTAAAAGTATTAGACACACCATCTCTACAACAATTAGTATAATCAATTTTAGCTACTGAGTTTAATGAAGCAATAGCACCACTGCAATCCCTTCCATGCATTGGATTAGCTCCAGGTGCGAAAGGAATACCGGCTTTACGTCCATCAGGTGTAGAACCAGTCTTAGAACCATAAACTACATTAGATGTAATAGTTAATACTGATAATGTAGGATGTGCATTTCTATAACATTTATGACTCTTTAATTCAGAATACATTTTTTCTAATACTTCTTTAGCTATACTATCAACTCTATCATCATCATTTCCATATTTAGGAAAATCTCCTTCAATTTCAAAATCAATAGCTAGACCATCTTCATCACGAATAGGCTTTACCTTAGCATATTTAATTGCAGATAATGAATCAGCAACTACTGATAAACCAGCAACTCCATAAGCCATTAATCTATTTACATATGTATCATGTAACGCCATTTGCCCAGCTTCATAAGCATACTTATCATGCATATAATGAATAATATTCATTGCATCACTATATATCTTAGCAACCTTTTCTAGCATTCTAAAATAAGACTCTTTTACCTTATCATAATCTAAATATTCATCTGTATTTTTTTCAAATCCAGGAATTACAAGTTCTTTTTTTACTTCATCAATACCACCATTTATGGAATACAATAAAGCCTTAGCTAAATTAGTACGCGCTCCAAAGAACTGCATATCTTTACCTTCACGCATTGCAGAAACACAACAAGCAATTGCATAATCATCACCATAAATAGGACGCATTACATCATCATTCTCATATTGAATAGAATCAGTTGCAATACTCATTTTTGCACAATACTTTTTAAAGTTTTCTGGTAAATTTTGAGCCCATAAAACAGTCATATTTGGTTCTGGTGCTGGATCTAAATTAGTAAGTGAATGTAATAATCTATAAGAAGTTTTTGTAACCATACTCTTACCATTACCATTAACTCCACCAATAGCACAAGTAACCCATGTAGGATCTCCAGAGAATAATTCATCATATTCCGGAGTTCTTAAGTGTCTAGCTAAACGTAATTTAATAATAAATTGATCGATTAACTCTTGAATTCCTTCTTCATCAATTAAACCAAGCTCTAAATCTCTATTAAAATAAATATCTAAGAATGCATCTACTCTTCCTAAAGACATTGCAGCCCCATTATTTTCTTTTATAGCAGCTAAATAACCAAAATAAGTCCATTGTACTGCTTCCTTTGCATTAGTAGCTGGTTTAGAAATATCAAAGCCATATTTAGCAGCCATTTTTTTCATTTCATCTAATGCTCTATATTGCATGGAAATCTCTTCTCTAAGACGCATAGTTTCTTCATTCATTACGTCAATTTCCATATCATTCCACTCAGTATATTTTTGTTCCATCAAATAATCAATACCATATAAAGCAATTCTTCTATAGTCACCAATTATTCTTCCACGACCATAAGCATCAGGTAATCCAGTTAATAAACCAACATGTCTAGCCTTTCTAATATCCTTAGTATAAGCATCAAAAACACCTTGATTATGAGTTTTTCTAAATTCGTTAAAATATTTTTCTACATTATCATTTAATTTATAACCATATGCTTCTAATTCAGAATAAACCATTCTAATACCACCATATGGATTAACAATTCTTTTTAACGGAGCATCAGTTTGAAGTCCAACAATAACCTCATTATCTTTATCTATATACCCTGCATCAAAAGCATTTATTGCTGACATATGATCAACATCAATATCTAAAACATGCTTTTCTAATTCCTCTTTTAATAAATCCTCACATTTACTCCATACTTTATTAGTTTTTTCAGTTTTACCAACTAAAAAATCTTCATTTCCATCATAAGCTACATAGTTATTAAATATAAAATCTCTAACATTAATTTCTTCACACCATGCACCTTTTTTAAAGCCTTTCCATTCTTCTTTCATCTTTATTCCTCCTACCATAAAAATTTTACCATACCATATATATTAGTATAACACCAAGTTTTAGCTTTTTTACATATTTTAACAATTATTTTTTCTCTCATAACTCTATTCTCTAAAAGCCACTTAATAAAATTACAGAAAAAATAAATTCTTAATAAGAATTTAGAAAAAATAATTAAAAAAATTATAATAAAACATCAGTTTCCCCTACACTGAAAAAATAAGTGTAGAGATAAATATACAATATCTAGAAAAATATTGCAAGACCTAAAAAGTATAAAAATAAACTAACATTCAAAAATTATTTTAAGACAAAATAAAACTACTCAAATGAGTAGTTAATTATTACGTGGCGGAGCAGGAGAGATTTGAACTCTCGCGCCAGTTACCCGACCTACACCCTTAGCAGGGGCGCCTCTTCAGCCTCTTG